>NZ_JAVVQU010000073.1:0-7103 GCF_036655075.1 Niameybacter sp.
GGGGAGTGAAATCCCTACAACCCTTGATGATCAAGACCGATGCGCCCCTTCGTGTAAAAAATCGCATATTCCATAGGGGGGTATAACCAGAACACTATCTAAAAAGTGCCTTAAAGCTAGCAGCTACAAAAAAATGTAGTTGCTTTTTTAATGCGTAAAAGTAAGAAAGGAGATTGCAGTAAGTGACAGATGAAGATAAGAAGATAATTAGAACCATGCGCCTAGAAGGTGTAGGCTATAAGGCAATAGCTACCGCACTTCAGATGAGTAGAGATACGATAAGAGCTTACTGCAAACGTAGTGGGCTAGGCGGACAAAGTACATTTTTAGAGCTTACTGTCCAGGAACAGATTGAAGAGGGAAACGCCTGTAAACATTGTCTTAAACCTATTAAACAAAAAGCCAAGGGCCGGGAAAGAAAGTTTTGTTCTGACGCATGCAGAAGAAAATGGTGGTTAGAACACCAAGAAGCTAGAAATAAAAATGATAATGCGATATACCACTACACCTGTGAGTACTGCGAAAAGGAATTCACAGCTTACGGGAACAAGAACAGAAAGTATTGCAGCCATGGTTGCTATATTAAGCATAGATTTGAGGAGGGTAATGATGGAGTTTAAAAAGTTAAGTGTTGAAGTACTCATACCAGCAACCTACAATCCTAGAAAGGATTTAAAACCTGGTGACAAGGAGTATGAAAAGATAAAAAACAGCATCAATGAGTTTGGCTATGTGGAACCAATCATTGTAAACAAAGATATGACGATTATTGGAGGGCACCAACGCCTAAAAGTTTTAAAGCATATAGGTTACACGGAAGTAGATTGTGTCATTGTTGAAGTAGATAAGACAAAGGAAAAAGCGCTGAACGTAGCTCTTAACAAAGTAACTGGTTCATGGGACGAGACGTTGCTTGCAGAGTTGATTAAAGACTTACAGGAAGCTGATTTTGATGTAGAACTTACAGGTTTTGAACCACCAGAAATTGATGAACTATTTAACAATCTTCATGACAAAGATATTCAAGAAGATGACTTTGATGTTGATGAGGCTATGCCTGAAAAACCTATTAGTAAGCAAGGTGATGTATGGCTACTTGGAAAACACAGATTAGTGTGTGGGGACAGTACTTTATCCAAAACGTATGAGATGCTGATGGAAGGTAAGAAAGCAAATCTAGTTGTTACAGATCCCCCTTACGGCGTTTCCTATGAGGGAGCGGCAGGTAGTATTCAGAATGATTCATTGGCAGATGAAGAGTTTGAGCAGTTCCTTCTAAAAGCCTTTAAAAATATGCAAGCACATATGGCGGATGATGGTTCTATTTATGTATTTCATGCTGATACCAAAGGACACATTTTTAGAAAAGCATTCCTAGATGCAGGATTCTATTTATCAGGGGTATGCCAGTGGGTAAAACAATCCTTGGTGTTAGGTAGAAGTCCTTATCAATGGCAGCATGAGCCTGTGCTTTATGGGTGGAAAAAGAAAGGCAAGCATAAATGGTATGCTGGACGCAAGGAAACAACAGTGTGGAAATTTGATAGACCCACTAAAAGTGAACTTCATCCAACTACAAAGCCAGTAGCACTTGTTGCATATCCTATTCAAAATAGCAGTTTAACCAATAGCATTGTCTTAGAGCCTTTTTGTGGTAGCGGTTCAACACTTATTGCTTGCGAACAAACAGACCGAATCTGTTATGCCGTTGAGTTAGATGAAAAATATGCAGATGTTATTGTGAAGCGATTCATAAATGAGGTAGAGACAGATGCGGATGTGTATTTAGTACGTGATGGCAAGAAAATCAAATACTCCGAGGTCACCAATGAATAAGGATAAAGCACTCAGGTTATTAGAAGCACAGGCATCATATCTAACCAAGCAACAATACAAGACAATGAAAGGTCAGATCATTTGTGGAGATGTAACAGGAGCGCTAAAAGGATTAAAGAAAATCCTTGGTAGGTAGCTCTTTTCTTTGTGTAGTAAGCACTAATATCCCATGTGTTTCTTGTGTAGTCAGCGTCTACAACTAAAAGCACACTTACGGTAACATGTGTACTACCCGGAAGGGAATACACAAAAGAAGGGAAACACAAATGAGAACACAAAGATTTGGCATTGAAATTGAAATGACAGGCCTTACAAGGAAACAAGCTGCAGCAGTGATAACGCAGCAACCTTGGGCGATAGGAACACGGCATGTAGGAGGTACGTACGATGCTTATGAAATCATAGATACACAGGCGAGAACCTGGAAGATTGTTTCAGACTCAAGCATTGAGGCACAGAAAATGGAGGGCAAGACAAGGCACTATGCAAACAACGAGTACAGGGTAGAGCTAGTAAGCCCGATATTAACCTACAAAGATATTGAACCCTTACAAGAGTTGATAAGAGCTCTTAGAAAAGCAGGAGCAATTACCAACAGCACATGCGGGATACACATTCATATTGATGCAGCACCCCATACACCCAACACCCTGAAGAATATAGTAAACCTTATAGCTAGCAAAGAGGATTTACTTTACAAGGCTTTAGACATTGATTACGAAAGAATTAGATATTGCAAAAAGCTCAATGAAGAGCTTATTCAAACCATTAACAAAAAGAAACCTAAGACCATTGATGAATTAGCAGACATTTGGTACGAAGGATATGGGGTTCAAGATAGGAATAGGCATTACCACCAAAGCAGATACCATGGACTAAACTTACACAGCACCTTTACTAAGGGAACAGTAGAGTTCAGACTTTTCAACAGCACCACCCACGCAGGTAAGATTAAAGCTTACATCCAATTTTGCTTAGCCTTAAGCTACCAAGCCTTAACACAAAAGAAGGCAAGTGCAAGAAGAACCTACACCGACAACGAGAAGTACACCTTCCGATGTTGGATGTTAAGATTGGGGTTAAACGGAGAAGAGTTTAAAACTTGCAGGCACCATTTACTAGCTAACCTAACAGGAAATAGCGCATGGAGAAAAGCAGCTTGAACCAATGAAGAATAGGGAGGGCCAATCGCCCTCCCATACCATAAAGGAGTGTATCAAATGAATAAGAAAATTTATGCTGCCTATGGGAGTAATACGAACCTTGAGCAAATGAGCTATAGATGTCCAGCCGCTAAAGTAATAGGAACAGGAATAGTGAAAGATTACAGGTTGACCTTCAGAGGCAACAGCCGAGGCGTGGCCAATATTGAACCTTACCCAGGTCGAACGGTTCCGGTAGTAATATGGGAAATTACAGAGGCCTGTGAAGAAGCGCTAGATGGGTACGAGGGTTATCCTAACCTATACGAAAAGCAAATGATAGAAGTGCAAGTAGAAAGTAAGGTACAAGAAGCTATGGTATATGTCATGGCAAGAAGATACAGAACAATGCCAGCCATTCCTACAAGTTATTACCTTGGAACCATAGCTGAGGGCTATGCAGACAATGGTATTGACCTTGAAATCTTAAAGATGGCACATCTAGAGTGTTTAAAGGAGTTGAAGTAATGGATAAGTTTTTTACCCAAACAGCATGCGATAGGTGTGGAGCTGAGCTTAAGGGTGGGCGAATAATGAGTATGTTTAATACCGACTGTATTTGCCTAAAGTGTAAAGAAAAGGAGCAGTTAGACCCCGAATATAATAAGGCATTAGAGGTAGAGCGAGAGCAAATCCAAAAAGGTAACTATAACTATAAAGGTATAAGAGGCACGAAGAATGATAAGTGATCAGGTTGCAGAGCAGATATTGGTCATTAGGGATATGGGAAAGTACAATATGTTTGATGTCAAAAGCATTCAAGTAGAAGCGTATGAAAGAGGCTACTACGAACTGGTTATGTTTTAGAAGGAAATCTGAAAACCTATTCAGAATTTATCCTAACAGGAAAAAGATAGATAAACAAAGAGCTTACATGGTGTAGGCTCTTTTGTTGTGGAAGGAGGTAAACTTGTGGCAACACCAGGAAGAAAGCCAAAACCAACAGCATTAAAAGTATTAGAAGGAAACCCAGGAAAAAGACCACTTAATAGTAAGGAGCCTAAGCCAAAAACTACTAGACTGAAATGTCCAGAATGGTTAGAAGAAGAGGCAAAAAAAGAGTGGAAAAGACTAGCTAAGCCCTTGCAGCAAATGGGTGTATTAACAGAAGTGGATTTGATGCCCTTTGCTGGTTATTGCCAAGCCTATGCTAGATGGAAAGAGGCGGAAGAGTTTATCACTAAACATGGTTCTATCGTCAAAACGCCAAGCGGGTATTGGCAACAGGTACCGCAGGTAAGTATCGCCCAGACTAATTTGAAGCTAATGGTCAAAGTAGGTGAGCAGTTTGGTCTTACACCATCTTCAAGAAGCCGATTAATTGCTGGAGAAACAACACAAGGTAACGGCGATCCAATGGAAAGTATCTTAGGGATGTAAAGGAGTAGATTCATGGATGAAAAACACAAATTAAAAGAATACACACCTTCTCCTTTTATGCTTTCAACTTCTTGTTACGATGAAGCCAAAGCGGATAAAGCAGTTAACTTTATTCAGTGTTTAAAACACACCAAAGGAAGATGGGCAGGTAAGCCTTTTGAACTAATAGCTTGGCAGGAGCAGATTGTAAGAGATTTGTTTGGGATTGTAAAAGAAGATGGTAATAGGCAGTTTTTAACAGCCTATATAGAACTTCCTAAAAAGCAAGGCAAACAGCTTGCACTAGATACACCAATACCTACACCAAAAGGTTTTACAGCAATGGGGCAATTAAGGGTAGGAGATCAAGTTATTGATGAAAATGGAGTGCCTTGTAATGTAGTAGCGTTGAGTGAAATAGATGATACAGAGCAGGCATATGAAATAACATTTAGAGATAATTCCAGTATTGTAGCAGGAGAAAGACATTTATGGCAGGTACAGGAAACACGTAATGGCAATAGAGAAAAACTCCGTACAACAGGAGAAATGTACCAAAAAACTTTAAAGGCAAATAAAAAAGAGAATAGATCACTATTTCGCATCCCTATAACGGATGCTTTTATTTTGCCAAAAATTGCTCTCCCCTTAGATCCCTATCTATATGGATATTGGATTGGAAATGGTAATGCAACTAAACCAGAGATTACTGTAAGAAGAGATGATGTAAATGCTGTTGAAGCTGCTATACCTTATAATTTACACAATACTTATAAACAGGCAGGATACAGTAATATCTTAGTATATAAGGAACTTAAGCAAGTTTTAGTTAGAAATTATCGTGATAAAAGAATATCTAAGGAATATTTAAGAAGTTCTATCAAACAAAGGTTAAGGTTGCTACAAGGATTAATGGATTCAGATGGGTGTGTTGGAAAAGTAAGAAGTCAATCAACATATGTGACAATTTTACCCGAACTAGCAGAAGATGTGAGAGAGCTTTTATGGTCTTTAGGTATAAAAAATACGCTAGAAATAACACCATCAACACGTTATGGGGAACCGACAGGTGAAACTTGTTATCTTATCAAATTTACTGCTTTTGATGATATGAAAGTATCAAAGCTAAAGCGCAAACAAGGCAGGGCAAAAGAAAGAAATATAAATAGCCGCTCACATTTTCATTATATTAAGTCCATTGAAAAAATCGCTTCATGTTCCATGAGGTGCATTCAAGTAGATAGCCCATCAAGACTTTATTTAGCAGGAAAATCAATGGTGCCAACACACAACAGTGAGATTGCAGCTGCCATTGCATTATACTTACTGTTTGCAGATAACGAACCATCAGCAGAAGTGTATGGGTGCGCAGCAGATAGGCAGCAAGCTTCAATTGTATTTGATGTAGCAACACAAATGGTTAAGCAGTCACCAGCACTTACAAGAAGATCAAAAATAGTGGGTTCAACTAAGCGTATTGTCTTTCCAAGCCAAGCTAGTTACTATCAAGTGTTGTCAGCAGAAACTTCAACAAAGCATGGCTACAACGTATCAGGATTGATATTTGATGAGCTGCATATACAGCCCAATCGCAAGCTCTATGATGTAATGACAAAAGGATCGGGAGATGCTAGAACACAACCTCTCTTCTTTGTTATTACAACAGCAGGAACGGATAGAAACTCGATTTGTTATGAGCTGCATCAAAAGTCAAAAGACATTCTAGAGGGAAGAAAGATTGATCCTACATTTTATCCTGTGTTATATGGTATAGATGATGATGACGATTGGACCGATGAGGCAAATTGGTATAAGGCAAATCCCTCACTAGGTATTACAATAGATATAGAAAAAGTAAGAAATGCTTTTCAATCAGCTTTAGAAAACCCAGCAGAGGAAAATGTGTTTAGGCAACTAAGACTTAATCAGTGGGTGAAACAGTCCATACGTTGGATGTCAATGGAAAAGTGGGATGAGTGTGCTTTTAAGGTATCTCCAGATGAACTAAAAGGCAGAGAATGTTTCGGCGGCCTAGACCTTGCGAGTACTACGGACATAACAGCTTTTGTCCTTGTATTTCCACCAAGAACAGAAGAAGAAAAGTATATGATCATGCCGTTCTTTTGGATACCAGAAGAAACGCTAGAATTACGTGTAAGACGTGATCATGTACCTTACGATACTTGGGAGAAGCAAGGTTATATTAAAACAACAGAAGGAAATGTGGTGCACTATGGATTCATTGAATCATTTATTGAAGACTTAGGTACTAAGTATAACATCAAAGAGATAGGTTTTGATCGATGGGGGGCTGTCCAAATGACTCAAAATTTAGAAGGTATGGGGTTTACAGTGGTACCTTTTGGTCAGGGGTATAAGGAAATGTCACCACCTTCTAAAGAGTTGATGAAACTAACCTTGGAGAAGAAGCTAGCACATGGCGGTAATCCAGTACTTAGATGGATGATGGACAATATCTTTGTTAAAACAGATCCAGCAGGCAACATCAAGCCGGATAAAGAGAAAAGCACAGAGAAGATAGATGGTGCTGTTGCTACAATCATGGCACTTGATAGAGCGATTAGGCATCAAGGTGATAGTGGAAGTGTCTATGACCAGAGAGGAATTTTGGTATTGTGATATAAAAAAAGCACTCCGTGAAAGAGTGCTTAGACAAGATGTAGTTCAATTTTTTTATCTAAAGCT
>NZ_JAVVQU010000074.1:0-7024 GCF_036655075.1 Niameybacter sp.
GCTCGTCGGGCTCATAACCCGAAGGTCTCAGGTTCAAGTCCTGACTCCGCAATTCTAAAAGACATAAACTTTTAAGTTTATGTCTTTTTATATTTTGAGGAGATTCTCATTTTAAAATATTTCTTTACCTATTAAATAATTCAAATCCTATTTAAATAGTGACATTAGAAAGTTTTTAAATGAATAGAGAAGTAAATAAAAAAGATTGTTAAATAAATTTTGTTTTTTGCAAAATTGAATGATATAATTTACATATGAAACGATACATTTAGATATGGGAGGAATAAATATAATATGTTAATAACAAAAGATAGTACATTTATTATGGTTGGAGATTCAGTAACAGATTGTGGGAGAAAGAGACCAGATGGAGAAGATATTAGTATTGGGAATGGTTGGGGAGATGGCTATGTTAATTTAGTTAGAAGTCACCTTGGTGCATTTTACCCTCAATATGGTATTAGAGTAATTAATAAAGGCAATTCTGGAGAACAGTCAAGTGATCTCTTACCAAGATGGGAAGAAGATGTGTTAGCATATAAGCCAGAATGGGTGAGTATTTTAATGGGTATTAATGATGTATGGCGTATATTTGATTCATGGAATATTACACAAAGTCATGGTAATAGAGAGGTTTATGAAAAAAGTATGCGTCATGTAATAGAAAACACCTTACCTGTTACAAAAAATATTATTCTCATGGCACCTTATTTCATAGAGTCTAACAAGCAAGATGCAATGAGACAAGAAATGGATGCCTATGGTGCAATCTGTAAGCAATTAGCAGATGAATATGGGCTATTCTTTATAGATTTACAAGCTACTTTTGACAGTGTGTTAGAACACGTTCATCCTATGTATTTTGGATGGGATCGTATTCATCCCAATGCAATAGGGCATACATTAATTGCTAAAAAGATTTTAGAAGTGATTGAAGCATAAGAATAAAAAGGAACACTTACGTTATTGTAAGTGTTCCTTTTTTGCTTCTTAAATTTAACTAGTAAGGTTTGGATAAGAATTCTTCCTTGTACTGGGTGGGTGTAATACGAAAGGACCGTTTGAATTCAGCACAGAAATAAGAGGGATCTTTATAGCCACAGGCAATCCCTATATCTTTTATTGCCATATAAGGGTAAGCGCGTATAAGTTCTTGTGCCTTAAACATACGCAACTTAATGAAGTATTTAATAGGAGAAGTTTGATAAAATTTCTTAAATTGACGACAAAGATAAGAAGGTGAAACATTGATGAGACCACTTAAAAAATCTATAGATAAATCTTCTTCTAAGTGGGTTTGCATATAGTGAATAATAGGATTTAGGAAATGCGTAGGGGTAAGGGATGGATTAATCGCCCACTTTAATGCCGTAATCTCTAAAATTAATGTATAGAGAATATGGGAACCTTGCAACTGGTTATACGTAGAGTCTTGAGCTAATGTGGTCACAGCTTGCTCAAAAATTGGGACTAAATGCGTAGAGTTAATAGATTGGAGCACACGATAGCCTGAAGGGGTCAGATGCGTTTCTAATAAAAGCGCTTGATTGCTTAAAAAACAAATCCAGTTAAGTAGCCAAGGTTCTTGACTATTAGGATGAGGACCATATTGATGAGGCACATGGGGGTTAAAAATAACAATATCCAGAGGTTCAATGTCATAATATATGCCCTCACATTGGAAAAAACCTTTTCCATCTATACATTGCATAATCTGATATTCATCAAAGCCGGTTTCTCTTTCAACAATACTACCTACAAATGAGGTAGCACAACGTGTAACATAAAAAGGTAAGGTGGTAATCTTAGAATCTAAAATAATATTTGAAAAGCCCATTTTCCAACTCCTATGTAAGTTCAATATTCTTATATAGTATACACTATAATGATATTTACAGGAAAAATCAATAAAAGTATACTACAAATAGCTTTAAAAATAAGCGTAGAAGGGGAAATGAAATGTCGGAAATAGATTATAAAAGGGGCTTGGTTTTCAATATTCAACGATTCTGTACAGATGATGGACCAGGTATTCGTACGACTGTGTTTTTGAAAGGGTGTCCCTTACGATGCGCGTGGTGCCATAATCTAGAAGGGCTAAGTCTTCATAAAACCCTTGAGATAGACCCTATAAAGTGTACCTATTGTGGTGCATGCAGTGCAGTATGTCAAAAAGGTTGCCATCAGATGATACAGAATACGGAAGAGACTGAGCATGTCTTGGATTTGAAGGCTTGTATAAGCTGTCATGCCTGCTTGCATAGATGCCCTCAGAAGGCAATTAAAGTGTGTGGGCAAGAGATGTGTGTAGATGAGATTATAGGCCTTGTTTTAGCAGATAGACCGTTTTATGAGACATCTGGAGGCGGCATGACTTTATCTGGAGGGGAACCTTTATGGAGAGGCGCATTTGCACTAGAACTATTAAAAAGAGCTAAAGAAGAGGGCATTCATACTTGTGTAGAAACAAGTGGTGCAGTCCAGACAGATACCCTTAAACAAGTGACACCTTATGTAGATCACTTTCTGTTTGATATCAAAGAAACGGATTCAGAAAATCATAAAAAATATATAGGACAATCCAATGACTTAATTTATTTTAATCTACATAAGTTAAACACTTTGCATCCATCCATTTTAATCAGATGCCCTATTATTCCAGGAATTAATGATCGTCAAGATCATTTTGACCAATTAGTACAATTGTATGCTTCACTTAAAAATGTGATAGGGATACAGCTTATGCCCTATCATCAACTAGGCGAATCAAAGAAGAAAAGATATGGTATAAAAGGGATGAGTCAAGGGTTTAGGGTACCATCTGAAGAAGAAGTCGCAAATTGGAACAAGTATATTCAACAAAAAATAGAAGAGGTGGCGAAAAATGATTAATAGAAAACTTGGGCATTCAACAATAGAGGTATCAGCATTAGGACTTGGGACCTGGGCAATAGGAGGTGGTGAATGGTGGGGAGATTCAGATGAAGAAACTTCTATTCAAACCATTCATGAGGCCATTCGATCAGGCATTACTTTAATTGATACAGCACCAGCTTATGAATTTGGAAAAAGTGAGGAAGTTGTAGGTAAAGCCCTAAAAGGCAAGAGAGACCAGGTGATTCTTTCTACTAAATGTGGCTTATGGTGGCACGATGAGAGAGGGTCTAAATTCTTTGAACAAAGTGGGCATGAAGTCAAACGTTGCTTAGAGCCAGATACCATTAAAAGAGAGCTTGAGCTAAGTCTTAGAAGATTAGATACAGATTATATTGATATCTACTTTACACATTGGCAGTCAGTGGCACCTTATATGACAGAGATTCGTAAGACTATGGCCTGTCTTATGGACTTAAAAAAACAAGGACTGATTCGTGCTATTGGCGCATCCAATGTGACACAAGAACATATTGAAGAATACTTAAAGTATGGAGAACTAGATGTTATTCAAGAAAAATACAGTATGTTAGACCGAAAAGTAGAACAGACATTAGGGGGATGTTGTGAGAAAAATAAACTGTCAATGATGACCTATTCTTCATTAGAACAAGGGTTACTGACTGGTAAAATAGGTATGGACTATGTAGTGAGTCCCAAAGAGGCACGTGCAGATATTCCTTGGTATGCTTTAGAAAAAAGAGTGAAAGTATTAGAAATGTTACAAAGCTGGGAAGGGCTCACTAAAAAATACAATTGTACACTTGCTCAATTAGTCATTGCATGGACCATGGCACAAAAAAATATGACCTATGTTTTATGTGGGGCAAGAAAGCCAGAACATATTAAAGATACAGCATGTGCAGCTCAAATTACACTTTCTCAAGAAGATATTCAAACAATGTGTACATCTATTACACGGATAGGAGCCTAGTCAAATGGATAAAAGATATAAGCTTTCACCGACTGCTAGATTTTTAGAAGCACATGGCATGCAATCAGCAGCATTATTTTATCAGAGTTTAAATGAAACAGTAGAAAGAAGAGCGGGAAGAGTCGTACAGTTTCATTTGCAAAATATAGATGTACCGACTTATACCACAGGACAAAGATTATTTGCAACGTACAGAGATGATATAACGGTAGGAAGAAAACATGATGATCTTTATGACTATGGGTGTACGGTAGATTGGAATGGCGTATGCTGGGTAGATGGGAATAAGTTCAAACGTCTGTTTGAAGAAGCACGTAATGAGCAAGAGCAGCACATTGTAAACAATGTTTTAGAAAATGCACGCCGTATGTATGCTATTCCAACACATACCAGATATGAACATGGAGGCTGGCATCATACAATAGATTTTAATAAGTTATTTCAAAAGGGCTTAAATGGCTATAAAAACGAAATAGTAGAAGGACTCACAAAAGATATAAGCGAAGAAAAAAGACAATTTTTATTAGGCATGCAAGATACAGTAGAAGGCGTAATAGCCTATGTAGAACGCTATAAGATAAGCTTAAAAGAGATACAAATTAAAAATCCTAAAGATAAAAACTTAGAACAGTTAAATAAAGCGCTTGAGTGCGTACCACTTGAGCCACCTACTCAATTTTATGAAGCATTTGTGATGCTACAAGCAGGCCTTTATCTAAGTAACTGTTTTGAGACTGGAAGAATAGATACTTTGCTTTATCCTTATTATAAAAAGGATTTAGAGGAAGGCAAAGTCTCACAAGAGAAAGCCTATAGTCTATTTAGAGAACTTTTTGAGGATATGGAGAAAAGACTTGGGCATCCTAGTGCAGTGCATGTGACCATAGGGGGAACGGACTTAGAAGGTCATGGAAGTTATAATACATTAACTCAAGTAGCTATTGAAGCAATTCGAGGATTACGCACACCTAATGTAACTTTAAGGGTAAGAAAGGATATGCCACAGGAGATATGGGAGGCGTGTCTTGAGAATATAGGTAAGGGATACGGACAACCTGCTATTGCCAATGAAGAGCTTTTCTTAAAGGGATTAATGGGTCAATATGAAGTACCTTTTGAAGATGCTATTGATTATGTATTTGGTGGATGTTCGGAGGTTATGATTCAAGGCAAGACCATGTGTGACTCAACTTGGGTATCCTATAATATGTTAGATATTTTAGAAGATACCTTACATACTAAGTTTATAAACTGTGAAAGCTTTGAAGCCTTTTATAGTCAGTTCAAACGCGATCTCCACTTAACGATTAAGGATTTAGGTGAACAGATTAATATAAGACAGCATGCAGAAGGACTTCACAAGGCAACACCAGTAGTAAGTCTCTTAACAGGGGATTGTCTTGAAAGGGGGAAAAGCGTATTGAATGGAGGGGCGCAGTACAACTTTGATTCCACTAATATCTATGGAAGTACCAATACGATTAATGCACTGTATACCCTGAAGCAATTTTACGATGGAGCATTTAAAGAGGTCTCTAAAGAAGCTCTTTTAGAAAGTTTTATAAACAGCTATCAAGATCAAGAAGCAATCTACAACCAGTGTAATGAAGTCTGTAAGTTTGGGAATTACAATGCAGCGCTGAATAGTCTAGCACATGACGTGATGGGCTTTGTATTTGATGAAATGGAAAAGCTTGTAGGCTATAGAGGGAATGGACAATTTATGCCAGCCATGATTGGATGGACAGATTGGATAAGTAATGGAAAAAAAATAGGGGCAACACCTGATGGGAGAAGAAGTAGTGAACCTTTAGCAGATAGTGCAGGACCTATGCAAGGGACTGATAAAGAAGGACCTACCTCCATGTTAGGTGCAGCAATGGCCATTCCACAAGATGGTTGCATAGGCACATGCATTGTTAACCTGAGATTAGATCCAAAGGTATTTCAGACTAGAGAAGGTAGGGATAAGGTAAAGCATTTATTACAAACCTATTTTGCCGGAGGAGGCAATCAATTACAAATTAATGTAGTAGATAAAGAAAGCCTTCAAAAAGCCTTAGAAGAACCAGATAAACATAGAGATATTATTGTAAGAGTAGGTGGATTTTCTGATAATTTTGTGCTATTAGATAGAACTATTCAAGAAGAAATCTTAAAACGTACCGAGTATAACTAGAACAAAAGCAGGGAAAATATGCGAAAATTATTATCTATTTTAATAGGCTTATTAATACTTTCATTGTTACTTATGATACAGCTACGTCCTTGAAATTCAGTACCTAGCTTCATAAATGACTTGATTGATTTAAAGAATACTTCTATGCTCCAACAGTTACCGTAGATTTCATATCTAATAGGGTATAATATAAGCAAATAAAACAAAAGAACCATGCGTCAACATGACTCTTTATGTTAGGCGAACATTGGCCCCCATATATAACAGATTCCAAAGAACTTTTAGAATTAACTTAAATGAAAAACGTAGAAGATAAGAAAGTATCAAAAAAATACTACATGTGAGTGCCCGATTAATCATTTAGTTGCATAGACATATTTTACACTGAAAAAGGCTGCTACACTAATTTATTAGTGCAACAGCCCCTTTTTTATGTCAGTATTAGCAAAGGAACTGATTAGAGCGTTTATAAAAGAGCAAGACTTTAATTGAATGTCTTAACGCCATCCTCCTAATCAAATTTGAAATACTTATTAGAAGTGGCTTTACGGGTCTTTTCTGTTTCAGCTTTTAGTAATGTTATATATCATCATCCCTTGATTAGTGAAGTATATAAAGTCTATATAAGTGGATGTATAATAGGTGGAAATCTGGAGATACTATAATAATAAGTGAGCAAGCTTTAATATAAGAAAAAAAGTTTTAAAATAGTGTTGACTTATGTCAGTACATGATGCATAATAGTACGAGTCAGCAGGGCACACGCCACTAAGACACAGGCCTTCAAGGCTTGGTAAATAAGAATAAATGAACTTTGAAAATAAAATAGTAACCATTAAACCAGTCGATTCATAGAACGAATCTTAATTTAACAAGAACTTGTTTCAAAGTTAAATTTTAGATGAGTTAACCCCTTTAGGGGAAAGTCACTTCGGTGACAAAGTCAGTACTACTTAACAGTACAAATTGTCAGATGA
>NZ_JAVVQU010000075.1:0-6947 GCF_036655075.1 Niameybacter sp.
GAGAGGTTTCATTCTTTTGTTTTTTGGTAGATCGGATACTCATTAAAATCTCATTTTCAATGCATCGCGCAGCATAAGTTGCAAGCCTTGTACCTTTTGAGGTATCGAAGGATGTGATGCCTTTAATAAGTCCAATGGTCCCAATTGAAATCAAATCATCCATGTCTTTATTTAAATTACTATACTTCTTGACAATGTGTGCCACTAAGCGTAAATTACGTTCAATGAGAATATTCTTTGCCTGCTCGTTCCCTGCACTTAACTCGTCTAGATAATGTTTTTCTTCTTCGGCGGATAAAGGTTGCGGAAAAGAAGAAATACTACTGAAATAGGAAAAACAAAAAAAAGGCAACATTTAGGCACACCTCCATAAAAAATGGGTTCATACTTATTGTATGATGAGGTGCCTAAAATGTGCCCGTACACTCTATTTTTTATCTTCTTATGCTTGCACTTTTTTTAACGATTGGTTAAATCACTTGTTCTTTGCGAAGAAGAGCTGGAACACTTATATCTTCATTTACTTTAAACTTCACAATTTGGAGTGGATGTGGCGCTGACTCAATGGCATTACCTGCTGCATCCCACATTTCATCGACAGTTACTGAAATAAAAGGTCTATTGGGTAATAAAATCTCTACGGTATCACCCACTGAGAATTTTCTACGCTGTTCAATAGTTACCATTTGAGTTTCCTTATCATAGTCAATAATCATTCCTGAAAAATCATAATTACGCACATAAGAATTATGTGTATAAGTCTGATCTTGGGAAGTTGGCTTATGTTCATAGAACCCTGTTGTGAACTCTCTATGGCTTGCTTTTCCTACTTCTTGAAGGAAGTATCCTTTCTTGGCTTCAAAAGCTGCTGGGTCTTCTAAATACGTATCAATTGCTTCACGATATGCTTTAATAACAGTTGCTACATAAAGAGGGGTTTTCATACGCCCTTCTATTTTGAAGCTATAGATACCACTTTCTACAAGTTCAGGAATATATTCAATCATGCATAGGTCACGAGAGTTGTAAATATAAGTCCCTCGCTCATTTTCTTCTACTGGCATATATTCACCTGGACGTGTCTCTTCTACAACATGGTATTTCCATCTACAAGGTTGTGCACATTCTCCATGATTTGCATCACGATTTGTCATGTAGTTACTAAGTAGACATCTTCCTGAGTATGCCATACACATCGCACCATGTACAAAAGCTTCAAGCTCAATACTCTCTGGTAAAT
Organism: Niameybacter sp.; assembly: GCF_036655075.1. Lineage (NCBI taxonomy): Bacteria > Bacillati > Bacillota > Clostridia > Lachnospirales > Lachnospiraceae > Niameybacter > Niameybacter sp. Next base: position 1,241 of record NZ_JAVVQU010000075.1, read on the forward strand.
GATCATGAATGGACTTCACTTCTGGGAATGAAAGTTCACGAGCAAGCACAATACGTTGTGCCCCTTGAGCTGCCCAAAACTGCGCCGTATGATAGTTTGTATTATTCGCTTGTGTAGAAATATGAATTTCCATGTTAGGCACTGCTGCTTTAGCTGTAGCAAACACCCCTGGATCTGCAACGATAATGGCATCTATACCCATTGCTTCTAATTCTACGAAGTATTCCTTCATCCCTTCAAAGTCTTCATTATGGGCAAAAATATTAGCAGTTACGTACACTTGTACACCATGCTCATGAGCATATTTAACACCTTCACACATTTCTTCTGGTGTAAAGTTCTTTGCTTTTGCTCTTAATCCATAGCTTCCTCCACCAATATATACTGCATCTGCTCCATATAGAACAGCTATTTTTAAAGTTTCTAAACTTCCTGCAGGTGCAAGAAGTTCTACACGTTTCTTTTTCATTTTCTTCCTCCTATTTTTTATAACTTAAAGCAACACCATCCCCTATGGGTACAACACTACTTACAAGACACGGGTCATGAGTAATGGTATAGAGAAAATCTCTTAGTCTTGCATGGGTGGTACGCTGTCTACGATCAATCAAGTACCTTGATTTAGCTACAGCCCCTTTATGCAGGACATTATCTGTAATTAAAAGTCCACCTGGCTTTAAAACACGAATGCAATGTGGCAAGAAGTTAATATATTGACCTTTGGCACAATCCATAAATACGACATCATATTTTGCATCTTCTAAAGTCGCAAGGAGCTCAGCTGCGTCACCTTCCATAATTTGAATCTTATCTTCTAGTGCTGCACGTTTTATATTTTTTTTAGCATTTTCCGCCATATAAGCAAAACGTTCAATTGTGGTAATCTTTCCTTCTTCTTGTAAGAACTCACTCATAAGCATAGCAGAATATCCTACAGCTGTACCAATTTCTAAAATATCTTTAGGCTTTTGCATTGTAAGCAGTACTTTCATAAAATCTGCTACTTCTGGTTTAATAATTGGCCATGTTTCTTTTTCACTTGCTATTAACTGTTCAATTTCCAACAATACATCTTCTGGCGGTGTATGAAGTGCACGAATGTATTGAACGATATAATCATAATTGATTTCACTCATTGTTTTATCCTTTCTCATTGCCAAATTCAGCAGACAAAAAGTAGTCCTTTTCTATTCTATAAAAAAACCTAGCAAAATGCTAGGTTTTTTTACACTTCCATTATAATTGGTAAAATCATAGGACTACGTTTAGTCTTTTGCCATACAAATTCTTTAAGGTCATCTTTAACAATTGTCTTAATCTGAGACCACTCTACGATATGCTTTGTTTCACATCGCTCCAATGCTTTACGTACAACAAGTCTTGCTGCATCCATTAGATTCTCGGCTTCTCTTACATAGACAAAACCACGGGATATAATATCTGGACCTGCTACTACCATACCTGTTTCACGCTCAAGTGTCATGACTACAATGAGTAAACCATCTTGTGAAAGATGCTTACGATCTCTCAAGACAATATTCCCAACATCTCCAACACCTAAACCATCTACTAAAATTTGTCCTGAAGGCACACTACCTACAATTTTGCAACGTTCTCGTGTAAGTTCAATAACATCTCCAATAGAAGCTATTGTAATATGGTCTTTAGGCATCCCCATTTCTACTGCTAATTCAGCATGCTTTTGTAAATGTCTATATTCCCCATGAACAGGAATAAAATACTTCGGCTTTACAAGCGCATGAATAAGTTTCAACTCTTCTTGTGCTGCATGACCGGATACATGTGTCTCTTCTTGTATAACAGTGGCTCCCTTTTTAGTCAATTCATTAACTACTTTGGAAATGGTCTTTTCGTTACCAGGTATAGGCGTAGAACTCAAAATAATTACATCTCCTGGCTTAATTTCTAACTGACGATGCTCAGATGCCGCCATACGTGACAGTGCCGCCATAGGCTCTCCTTGGCTTCCTGTCATAATGATAACAATTTGTTCATCGCTATAACGCTTAACATCGTTTACATCAATCAAAGTATTTTCTGGTATATCTAGGTAGCCTAACTCACTTGCAGTCTTTGCTACATTCACCATACTTCTTCCTATAATAGCTACTTTGCGATTAAATTTATAAGCCGCATTAATAATTTGCTGAACACGGTCTACATTAGAAGCAAAGGTTGCCACCATAATTCTCTTACTCACTGCTTTATTAAAAATATCTTCAAACTTAAAACCGACCATTTTCTCAGATTGGGTAAACCCTGTACGTCCTACATTAGTACTGTCTGCCAAAAGAGCCAATACGCCCTTTTTCCCAAGCTCTGATAAACGGTGTAAATCAATACGTTCCCCACGAATAGGCGTATAATCTACTTTAAAGTCACCTGTATGAATAATTGTTCCTACAGGTGTCCATATAGCAAGCATTACGGCATCCGCTATACTATGATTAGAGCGAATGAATTCAATTTTAAAACTATTACCGAGTTTAATTGTTTCCCCTTGTGTGACATTGTGTCGTTCTGTTGTGCGCAATAAATTGTGTTCTTTAAGTTTATTTTCTACTAAGCCAATAGTAAGTCGTGTCCCATACAAAGGTACATTAAGTTCTTGTAAAACATAAGGCAATGCGCCTATATGATCTTCATGTCCATGGGTTAGTACTATCCCTCGAATTTTATCTAAGTTCTTAGTTAAATAAGTTACATCTGGAATGACTAAGTCAATCCCAAGCATTTCATCTTCTGGAAAAGCGAGTCCACAGTCCACAACAATGATATCATCGTCATACTCAAATGCTGTCATGTTTTTCCCGATTTCTCCCAGACCACCCAGAGGAATGATACGTAACTTGTTTTTAGTTTTTCTGGGCACCAAAACTACACCTCCATCTATATATTTTTTGCACAAGTTTCACAATAACCATAAAAAGTAACATTATGATTCATCACTTTAAAATTATACTTAGCTTCTATATGGGCTTCGATTTCAGCGAGCATATCATTTTCTACTTCGAATACTTTGTTGCATTTTGAACAAATGAGATGATGATGATGATGATTTTCTTGATGACTCAGCTCAAAGCGACTACATCCTTCATCAAAATAAAGTTTATCAATAATGCCCATTTCTTCAAAAAGTTGTACTGTACGATAGACAGTTGCTAAGCCAATTTCTGGATAGCGTGTTTTAACTAAAGTATAAAGCTCTTCTGTAGAAAGATGTTTCTCACAATTTTCTATCAAGATATCTAAAACAGCTCTTCTTTGTGTCGTTAACTTACAACCTTTTTCTTTTAGTCGTTTTTTAAATGTTGCTGCATTCATCTTGTTCGCCCCTCTAACCAATTGTTTTGCTTTGTTTTTATGCTAAATTTCTATATCGTATTCATCACTTTCCATCAGTGTTAGTGCTGCTTTTTGGAACTCTTTATCATCCTCTACTAACTCATAAGTGATTTCATAACCATCATCTACTACTTCTTTTAAAATCGTTGCATTATCTTCTTCATCTGCTACAAGAAGGTATTTTTTACCATCTATTACAGTTTGGTCTATTAATTCGAATAAAATGGTTTCACCTGTTGTTTCGTCATAAAATTTAATATTTTCCATAGTAATCCCCTTTTAGTAATGTGCGTCGAGATAATTTTGTAAAATCAGTCCAGCCGCCATCTTATCAATGACTTTTTTCCTTTTTTGTCTACTCATGTCTGCAATAATCATTAGATTTTCAGCTTCTACTGTTGTAAGACGCTCATCCCATAATTCTATAGGTAAGTTTAAGCTTGCTTCTAACTTTTTCTTGAAGACAACAGTATGTTCACATCTTTCACCTTCTGTATTATTCATATTTTTGGGGTATCCAAGAACAATCTTCTCTACCTTATATTCTATACAGAGTTCTTGTATTCTATTTATAGTTGGCTTGAGATTGTAAGTATCTGTACGTCTAATAATCTCTAATCCTTGTGCTGTAAAACCTAAAGGGTCGCTCACAGCAACCCCTGTTGTTTTTGTTCCAAAATCTATTCCTAATAATCGCAAATTCAAATAACCTCCTGTATAAAGGTCACCAGTGTCTTATTTCTTTAAGTAATACGCCACAAGTTCCTCTAATATTTCGTCTCGTTCTAGTCGTCTAATCTTGTTGCGTGCACCATTATGGCTAGTAATATAAGTTGGATCTCCTGACATAATATAGCCAACTATTTGATTAATTGGATTGTATCCCTTTTCATTAAGTGCCATATAAACATCCATTAATATATCACGAGTTGATGCCTTTTCAGGCATATCAAAATGAAATTGCACGGTCTCATTAATACTTTTCATTTGCATCACCTTCCAATATTTACACTTTACATCTTAGCTATATGATAATACAATCTCCCTTTATATGCAATTAGAAAATACTATCTTAATCTATACACTTTCCCATTAAAGCATCATCTTGTTTACTTTCAATGTGTACTTTTTTCAAGGTATTAACAATAGCACACTCACTTGCTACTTCTACCTTAATGTAATTACTTGTATAGCCATGGGCTTTGCCTTGGTCATCTTTTTCAAAGAGCACTTCCATATCTGTTCCAATAAATTGTTCGATAAAAGCTTGTTGTGTTCTATCTGTTACTTCTTTTAAAGTTTTGAGACGTCTATCCTTAGCAGGTGCATCAAGTTGATCTTTCATTTTAGCAGCCACTGTCCCTTCACGTACTGAGTAAGGGAAAAGATGGACTTGAGCAAATCCTATTGCCTTAGCAAAATCTACAGTCTCTTGGAATTCTTCTTCCGTTTCACCAGGGAAGCCTACAATAATATCTGTTGTAATGGCAACATCTGGCCAGATGTTGCGAAGTGCCACTACACTTTCTTTATACTCAAGAGTTGTATATTTACGATTCATACGCTTAAGCACTGTATCACAGCCACTTTGCAAAGAAAGGTGGAAATGATGGCAAAGCTTAGGCAATCCTTGAATAGCCTCTAGGAAACCTGGTGTTACCACAACTGGTTCAATAGAACTTAATCGTATACGTTCGAGTCCATCTAAGTCATGAATTGCTTTGATTGCTTCTACGAGTGATGTGTTACCTAAATCTTTCCCATATGAAGCCACATGTATTCCCGTTAAAATAATTTCTTTAAACCCTGCTTCTACAAGTCGATTTGCTTCTTGCATGACATTTTCAATTTTACGGCTACGAATTTTCCCTCTTACATAAGGAATAATACAATAAGTACAATAGTTATTACAACCTTCTTGTATTTTCAAGTATGCTCTTGTATGTTCACCCATATTACTAATGTGAAGTTCTTCAAATTCTTCTACATCCATAATATTGCCTACATAATTATATGTCTCTTGGTCTTTTTTATAGTTTTCTATAAGCTGAATCATCTCATTACGTTTATTCGTTCCTACAATCAAATCGACTTCTGGGACATCAATTTTGATTTGTTCACCTGCTGATTGTGCATAACATCCCATAGCAATCAATACGCTATCTGGATTCAATTTCTTGGTTTTTCTAAGCATTTGTCTACATTTACGGTCACTTAAATGGGTTACCGTACACGTATTGACAATATAAACATCAGCCTTTTCATCAAACCCTACTTCTTTATAGCCTTCTCCTTTAAATAACTCTACAACCGCTTCGGTGTCATACTGATTCACCTTACA
>NZ_JAVVQU010000076.1:0-6701 GCF_036655075.1 Niameybacter sp.
ATTGACGTCATCCTCTATTTTATTTACATTAGATATAGCAACTACTTTGGAGGAATCTTTTATGCGCTATCATTTTGACCATCCGATTGACCGTACCCATACCAACTGCTATAAAGTGGACTGTAAAGCATACTATCATATTCCAGAAAATACCCTCTCCTTTTGGGTAGCCGATATGGACTTTGCAACTGCACCTTGTATCACAGATGCACTTATTGAGCGTGCTAAGCATCCTATTTATGGCTATACCTATAAACCTGACGCTTATAACGAAGCCTTAGTCGGCTGGTTCCAACGCAGACATCAATGGCACATTGAAAAGGAATGGATTGTAACTGCTCCAAGTATTGTCTGTGCATTAGGCTTAATTGCTCAAACCTTTTGTCATACCGATGACTTTGTCCTTGTGCAACGTCCTGTTTATCATTCCTTTGAATCGAGTGCAATGGCCTATGGGCGCCAAGTTCTAAACAATCCCTTAATCTTAAAAAATGACCATTATGAAATCGACTTTGAAGATTTGGAAGAAAAATTGAGCCGTCCGCATACTAAGCTCTTCTTTTTGTGCAATCCACATAACCCTGTCGGACGTGTCTGGACTTATGAAGAGCTCAAACGTATGGGTGAACTCTGTGTCAAACATCAAGTGCTGATTGTGTCTGACGAAATCCATCAAGACTTTGTCTTTAAAGACTATCACTATACGCCAATGGGCAATATCTCATCTGCTATTTCCAATCAGCTGATCACTTGTGTTGCACCCGGCAAAACCTTTAACGTTGCGAGTATTTCTTCCGCAAATATTATGATTTCCAATGCCACTATCCGTAAGCCCTTTGAAGCGGCTCTAGCACCTTTATTCCTTCACAACCTTTCACCTTTTGCCATTGACTTAGTTGTGGCAGGGTATAATGAAGGGGATGCTTGGGTTGACGCGCTTGTCTCCTATATTGAGGCTAATAAAAATTATGTAGAAACCTTTTTGAAGACACATCTACCCATACTGCGTCTCATTCAAAGTGAAGGGACTTATCTCCTTTGGATAGATTGTCGTAACCTAGGATTTGAAACCCAAGAAGCCCTTATAGATTTCATCACTCACAAAGGAAAATGTTGGGTACATTCTGGAACAACCTTTGACCCGACCGCTATTGGCTTTATACGCATGAATATTGGAACACCACGTTGCAACCTAGAAAAAGCACTTCTTCAATTCCAAAAAGCTATAGCAACTTTGCCGTTGTAACCTTTCAATCTAAACAAAGGAGCAACCAACCTGTCTAGCAGACAAGTTAGTTGCTCCTTTGTTTAAATTTTAAATACGATGCTATTACTAATCTTACGCCCCGGGTTTGTCCTATACTGTCCCTTATAATAAAGACCAGAAGAAGCCCCACCATCTAAGCACATGGCACTTTCTAGACCTAGCACCTTCATCATTTCTTTCATCTCATTAATGCTTGCCGTCGTTGTCCCTATCATAACTTTTTGATCTTTTGTTATGCCAATAAAGCTTCTAGAAGCCACTTGGGTAAGGATTTTGGCCTCTGTAAATCCTTCTTCTTTAGGAAGGGGGGTCTTCTCACCCCGAATCAACAAGCTCGGTCCTGCGCTTAGTGCCTGTTCCACTTGCTTCCAATCTTCTTGACTTGTATGACGTGGCTCAAAAGTTACCTCATACCTAACTTTATCCCCTAGATTAAACCCATCTGTACGCCCACCTTGCATCACCAATACAAAACCATCCGCTGGAATCGTGGCCGAACCTATTACATGCTTGACCACCTGCCCCTTACTGCAAACAATACCTATATAACCTGGCTCTAATTGTACAATGCTCCCATACTCTGGTGTATAAATCACAGTGGCACTGGCATCTTTGGTAGGTCTATTCATACGATAAGTCACCCATCTTGGTTCCTCATTAACATAACCTTGTACACGCGTCTTCACAAAATCAATAAGCACTTGGTTATCTGAGGTAAACCCTACTGTACACCCAATGTCTGTAATATGTATAGGTTGTCCATCTTTCACAAGGGTTCCATCTGGGTAAGGCACGTCTCCATTATAAGCTGCAAAATAAGTCCCATTAATCGCTGCTTCGCTTTTTTGTCCTAACGTTTTTAACTCTGCTACTTGATTGATTTGATTATTTGCTAACTGAATACTTGGCACAACCTGCCCACTTTGCATATCAATGGTGATACAAGTTACTTTCTTCCCTAGCACTGTCTTAGTTTCAGACTTAAAAGCATTGCTAGGTGCCGTTGCTTGCTTCAAAGTCCACTCCTGTTTAAGTTCTCCTAGTTCAATAGATACTTTTCCCTGTTGGAAATTGACTACTGCGCCTAATGCCTCTCCAATAAACCTAAGTGGTACATAGGTTACACCATTCACCATACGTGGTGCCACTTCTAATGTTTGCACTTCACCATTTACGTAAGCCTCTGCACTCCCTAAAGTAAGAACAATTTCTTTTCCTTCATTCAACACAGTAAGCTGTTGACTCCCCTTATCAAATTGCACTTGTACATTCAAGTATTCACTCACTGTACGGAGTGGAATCAAGGTTACATTTTTCACGCTCATACTCTCCAATGTCTTTCCATAAATAGGTTGACCAAGAAGTATTAACATACACCCTAAAAAGCATATTTTCTTGAATAATTTCATCTTTTAACTTCCTCACTTCTTCTCTATATCATTTACTTTATTTATTATATATTATTTTGAAATTTTATTCCATTTTTCTTGAAAGTTATATCATAGCTAGTTTTAACGTCTTTTTATTGATGGGGAAGCTGAGTTATTCATATTTAAGTTTGTATACACTTCATATATGATGTCACATGATTTAAAACACAAATTAAAAGAATCTACTTAAATGCCTATTGAATAGGTAAAATAAGTAGATTCTTAGGGGTTATAAAAGGGATCCATTGTGTATAAATAGTTAGTGTATTATGCTTTTGCCATACATGCTTTAGACATTTCCTGTTCGACTTTACGCATTTTAATAAAGTAAACAATGATAAGTGGTACAAATGCTGCAATCCATGCTGCTGGGTCTGCTAAGCAGATACCTGTAAAGCCAATAACGGCTGGCAATGTATAGGCAACAACTGCACGTGCCACTAACTCAAACAGACCTGCCATCATAGGTACAAAGGATTGCCCCATGGCTTGAAGGGCATTTCGATAAACGAAAATAAGACCCAATGGGATAAAGAACATCCCTGCGTAGTTTAAAACTTGTGTTGCATACCCAAGGACTTCTTGGCTAGGATTTTCTAGGAAGAAGCCTACAAGGGTTTCTCCAAAAATAAAAAGCACACAACTTGCTAGTATACTTGTACCGATAGAGATAAAGGTTATTGTTCTAACCCCTTCACGAATACGTTGGTATAACCCTGCCCCTAAATTCTGTCCTACAAATGTAGCAGTAGATACCCCGTAAGTCACTACAGGTTGCATCACCAGCTGAATCACCTTAGATGCTGCCGTATAGGCTGCCATCACGCTTGAACCAAAAATATTAATGGCACTTTGAAGGGTCATAACACCCATTGCTGTAATAGAAAACTGTAAGGCCATAGGAATACCGATACAAAAATGTGTACGATAGTAACTTGCTGGTACTTTAAAATCTTCTTTTTTGAGTTTTAATAAGTGGAATTTCTTATAACTATAAACAAGACATAGTACAGCAGCTAACCCTTGAGCGATATTTGTAGCATAAGCTGCTCCTGCCACGCCCATATCAAAGTTTACTATAAACACTAAGTCTAAAACGATATTGACTATAGAAGCTATAATGAGGAAATAAAGTGGGGTTTTACTATCTCCTAGTGCACGTAAAATACCAGCAGACATATTATAAAATGCCTGAGTAAAAATCCCTGCATAAATAATTGTAATATATGTATTTGCATATTCAAATACATTATCAGGTGTATTCATGAGTCTTAAAAGGGGTGTTTTTAAAATTAACATGACCATTGTTACCACAAAAGTAACGATAACTGTTAATGTAATATTACTCGCAATCGCTTTTTTAACACTGGCCTCATCCTTTGCACCAAACCGTTGAGCAACCATAACAGAGAACCCACTAGTAAGCCCCAATAAAAAGCCATTAACCAAGAAGAACATAGACCCTGTCGAACCTACTGCGGCTAAGGCCTCTTCTCCTAAAAATTTTCCTACAATAATGGTATCCACCATACTGTAAAGTTGTTGAAAGACATTACCAATAAGTAATGGGATTGAAAACCATATAAATAACTTAAAAGGCTTGCCTTGTGTCATATCACTTGTCATATTCATGCTCTCCTTACTTTTTTAAATCATCATACATTATAGCGTATTCATCATCTTTTGGCGATGTTTTTCTTATACTATTGCTATTTAAATTCCCCTTCTATTTCAATTGCTTTATAGTGTATGGTTGAAACCATTGGCAATAATACAGGCATCTGCTGGTAAATTCTCAATTAAGGGTCCACTGTTGAGTACATTGCCACCAATCTTATAAGGTTTACCTGTAACAATGGCTTCCATAATGTAAGAAGCATATTCTTGACTACGGTTGTGCTCTAAAATAGGATGTGCAAGCAAGTCATCACGTTGGTTTTCCCATCCTTCAATTTGCTGGATGCAATGATGTGTATATTCATCTAAAGGAATATTAAACGCTTCAATAAGCTCTGGATAGCCTTGCTTTATGTAGAACATATTGTAGGCTATCATGACCTTTTTAACTTTTCTAAGATGTTCAAGAAAAAGTTTGGTATGTCTCCTACTGACTATAAAAATGCTACACACTAACTTTTATTTACTATTTCTTTGACATCTCCTTTAATCTTTGTTTATAATTATGTAAACAGAAAAGGAGATTTACCATGACAAAAAACAAACACTGGCCGTATAGGTTTATACTCCCTATTTTATTGCTTACCCTCATCATTTATATGGTGAATGTATATCTTCAAGTAAAAGAATATGACAAAATATTTGCTGAAAATATATGGATTCATGATTTTAATATTCAAGGTATGACACTTGAAGAAGCTACTGAAGAACTGACACACCAACTTCTACCTATGCTTGAACAAAAAAATATTACACTGACTACAAAAAATAACACTGCTACAGTAGATCTTACATATCAAGCCTTAGGTGTAACCTACAATCTAGATGAAATACTGTTAGAGGCTCAGCAACTTGGTCATGAAGGCAATCTATGGGCACGCTATCAATCCCTTAAAAACCCTTCTGTAGAACCTATTCATTTTTCACTTACTCCACGTTTAGATGAGGCTACACTTGCTACACGCATAGCACCTTACTTAGAAACATTTTACAAAGCACCTATTAACGCTGAACTTAAGAAATTTCCTCGTCATTTTGAAGTGAGTGATCCAGTAGATGGTTACAAAGCGGATCTTGAATACGCTATTACTCAAATTCAAGCACTTGTAGCTAAAAATGAAGATGGTCTTATTCAGCTCCCTCTCCTTACATTAAAACCCGAATACACAGCTGACATGTTGAAGGATTATAACGTGCCCCTTGCCAGTTTCTATACAACATTTAGTGCAAATAACCCTGATCGTAATGCAAATATTGCACTTGCTGCAAAAAACATCAATACAACGCTCCAACCTGGTGAAAAGTTCATGTTTTCTAAGCAACTAGAACCTATTACAACTTCAACAGGGTATAAAAATGCTAAGGTTATTACCGGTAGTGAATTTGTAGATGGTATCGGTGGTGGTATATGCCAAGTGTCTTCAACCCTTTACAATGCCGTCATTCGGACAGATATAGATATCTACATGCGTCGCAATCACTCTCTACCTGTATCTTATACCCCTCTTGGATTAGATGCTACCTACGCCACAGATAGTGTAGACTTCCAATTCATCAACAACTCGGAGTATCCACTGTACATAGAAAGCTATATAGAAGATAATAAAGTTGTTGTCAATCTCTATGGTCACAAAGACTTTAAACCAGACTACACAGCTCAATTCGAATCGGAACTTATTGAAACGATAGAGGTTCCAGAACCACTTTATAAAGAAGATCCAACCCTTCCCATAGGCCAAGAGATTATACAAGCTTATGGTAAAGTAGGTCATAAGGTAGTACTTTACAAGCATTACTATAAAGATGGTGTACTGGTAAAAAAAGAAAAAATTAATACAAGCACTTACAAACCTCAGCCTACTATCATTCGTCGTGGGCCACAACCCCCTATAACGCCCCAATCTTAATATAAATTTTCTTCATCCATTCCATCAAATAGAGGGGGTGTCGCAAAACTAGGTAACTAGTTTTGTGGCACCCCCTCTATTTAATAATATCAAAGCTAAAGAGGCTATGGTGCAATCATTTTGTATGAATACAATCATCAATGATTACCTCATAGCCTCTTCCTTATCGCTAGCTCTTACAGGACTGGCTCACCAGTAAAAAATGGCTCTATAACCATTGCTTACTTTAATATTTTATGCCCTGTAACAATACCATAGACCATTATAAAGTCTAGTTAAACCCTATAATCATCTATAAGTTAATTAACCTCTTGATTCGTATCATTCATCTTTTTTTATACGTCTTACTTCTTAGCCTCTAGCCATTTTTTAGATTTTCACACGAATAGCTATTAAATCGGCTAGGTCAATGCTGCCATC
>NZ_JAVVQU010000077.1:0-6474 GCF_036655075.1 Niameybacter sp.
TAGAGCAGAGGACTGAAAATCCTCGTGTCGCTGGTTCGATTCCGGCTCTGGGCATCAAAAGCATCTCATAGGAGATGCTTTTTTTATTGTTCATTTTATCTATCTTTTTGTTTCTTGTCCAAAATTTAAGGTATGTTTGTCCGTCTTCTCTCATATATATACTTTAGAAAGCTATGTGAGGTGAGAGGATGAGGCCAAGTAAAACACTTTTTTTAAGCGCCTTAACACTAGTGTTGTTAACGCTTGCATTATTTATTGTGCGAGATTTAAATTTTCATTGGGTAAAAGTAGGCCCCGAGGGTGCAACAGTTACCATCAATTTCTTATTTCCTATGGATAAAGATGCTTTTCAAGATACAATTAAAATTCAAAATCAATTGGGCTATACAGAAGAATTCACCTGTTCTACTAATTGGTTAAGCTCTAGCGTATGTCAACTCAAGTTAAAAGAGGCAGGTTCTATACGAGGTCAGAAGGTTCAACTTATTATTGATCATGCCCCTACACAGTATGGTAAAATGACTAAACAGGCCATGATTCCTATTCAATTTCAAAGTGATATTCAACTTGTATCTCCAGTAGATGAAATACTTATTGCAACGACTCAGTCGTTTCAAGTTGAGTTCAATACACCTATGAATAAAGATATCTTGCATCACTTTTTGTCTTCCGATGCAGAGTTTATTATTGAACCTGTCAAATATACTGAAGGTGGTAAAACAGTAATAGACTATACTCGTTTTAACTTTACACCTAAAAAGCCTTTAGAAAATGATCATAAGTACATATTAACCTTTAAAAAAGGTATGCCTTCACAGTCTAATGTAATGCTTAAAGAAAATCAAAAAATCATTTTGAAGACAGATATTAAACCTGAAATTGATGAAGTCTCACCTGTTATTGGAAGTAAATGGGTAGGACTATATCCCCGTATTACTGTTCTGAGTAAGACGCCTATGAAATCGGCCTATTTAGAACTTAATAATGAAATGCTTGTTGGTGATGTAAAATCTGAATATCATGCAGAATTTTATCCCCAATCCCTTCTTTTGCCTGATACACGTTATGATGGTATTGTGCAAATAGAAGCAACTTCTGGTGAGCGTAGTGACCCTATGGCTATTTATTTTACGACACAACCCCTAAGTCAAGACCGATATTGGGCTGAAGTAAAACTTGGAAAAAATCAAGAAATGATTGTCTATAAAGGCACAGAAGACATTAAACATATTCAATGTTCAGGTGGTAGCCAGAAAACACCGACCATTCGTGGTACTTTTTATGTACAATCTAAAGGAGATAAATATTTTTCAGAAGATGCCCAAGAAGGTGGTAACTACTGGATCATGTTGTCTGAGCAAATTCGTATTCATGGTATGACACGAGACGAATACTGGCATATTAAAATGGATGTGCTTAATAGGTTAGGCGAAGGGCAGACGGAGGGAGATATCGTCATGCGAGAAGAAGATGCTCTATGGCTCTATGAAACATTGCCCAATGACACCATGGTAGTTATTCATGAGTAGTTATGTACATAAAACTTAAGAGAGTAGGCTATCTACTCTCTTTTTTTAGCTATAAAATGCATCAATATAACGTTATACTTTCATATTTTGAATGAAAGTATAAAAAAATACCGAGATAATACATTTAAGAAAACAAAAACATGAAACATTTTAAAATTATCTTGCAATTTTTCGTGAATATGATAATATACTACTATAAAAAATTAGTGTGATATCTATTAAACTAATTTTCAAATAGAAGGGGGTACTGTTATGACATTTCGTACAACTTATATGACAGATTTAATGAATCGTGTGATTACTAATCATCCTGCGGAACCAGAGTTTCATCAAGCTGTTCAAGAGGTTTTGCTATGCATGGAGCCAGTAGCTGAAAAGAACCCTAAATACATAGATGCAGGTATTTTTGAGCGTATGGTAGAACCTGAACGTATCATTATCTTTAGAGTTTCTTGGGTAGATGATACAGGTAAAGTTCAAGTGAATAGAGGATATCGTGTTCAATTTAATAGTGCTATTGGACCTTACAAAGGTGGCCTACGTTTCCATCCTTCTGTAAACCTTGGTGTTATCAAATTCTTGGGCTTTGAACAAACATTTAAGAACTCTTTAACAGGTCTACCTATGGGTGGGGGTAAAGGTGGTAGTGATTTTGATCCTAAAGGCAAATCAGACTATGAAATTATGCGTTTTTGTCAAAGCTTTATGACTGAACTTGCCAAACATATTGGTCAATTTACGGATGTACCTGCAGGGGATATTGGTGTAGGTGCACGTGAAATTGGTTTTATGTATGGTCAGTATAAACGTCTTCAAAATGAATTTACAGGTGTCTTAACAGGAAAAGGGCTCTCCTATGGTGGCTCTTTAGCACGTAAAGAAGCGACAGGCTATGGCTGCTGCTACTTTACTGCTGAGATGCTCGCAACACGTGAGGATTCTTTTGAAGGAAAAACCGTTGTAATTTCAGGGTCTGGTAACGTTGCAATCTATGCAGCTGAAAAAGCAGTGCAGCTTGGTGCTAAGGTTGTAGGTTTAAGCGATTCTAATGGTTATATTTATGACCCAGAAGGAGTTGACCTAGGCCTTGTGAAACAACTTAAAGAAGTGGAAAGAAAGCGTATTGCAGAATACGTTAATACAAGAACCCATGCAAACTATACAGAGGGCTGTCGAGGCATTTGGCAGATTCCATGTGATATTGCATTGCCTTGTGCAACACAAAATGAACTTCATGAAGATGATGCCAAAACGCTTGTTGCCAATGGCGTAAAAGCTGTTGCAGAAGGAGCGAATATGCCTTGTACCCCAGAAGCCGTTCATATTTTCTTAACCAGTGGTGTTTTATTTGGACCAGGCAAAGCTGCTAATGCAGGTGGGGTTGCTACATCCGGTCTTGAAATGTCTCAAAATAGCCTCCGATATAGCTGGAGCTTTGAAGAAGTGGACGCCAAACTTCAAAATATTATGAAGTCTATTCATACGAGTGCACGTGGTGCAGCAACAGAATATGGTGAACCAGATAACTATGTGCTGGGTGCAAATATCGCTGGTTTCTTAAAAGTAGCAGATGCTATGTATATGCAAGGTGTAGCCTACTAATTTAAGAATGGCACATGCTCCTCAAAAAAGGTAGAATGACTTTCCTTGCCTTTTTTAGGGAGCCTTTACTTTAGAATAATTATTTTCGACAAAAGGTAGTATTTTTTATCAACTTTGCCTATTCATCGTAATTGTATTATACTATAATATAATTATTAGACAGATAGATTACATGTTAGATAGGGAGAGATACTAGGTATAAATTTGATCTTTCAGTTACAAGATGTTTGCCGGACATGGTAACAGCCGAGCCTGTTATTGACCTAAACACTTGTTTAACTATAGTGGGTGGGTAACAACTCTTAACAGATTTTATGATTAAAAACTTTATAAGTTTAACTATAACAAAATTTGTGTCTATCTAGGGTCTTGGAATAATGTATGGAATGTAGCACCCGAAGTCATTGAAAAATATGAGGTACATTGTAAAGATTTAAAAGTTATTTTAGATTACTTAACAGTAACTAAAGTTTTAGCAGTCCAAGCACTTACGGATATTGCCGAACGTATCCAACTCGACTTTAATTAGAATTACACTATTTTAGCATGCATTAACATGCCTCTTCTAACAGATGAATATACATATTCACGTTCTAAAACTTTTACAAAATGGTGTATTGGGGAAATGTACATTGACTTACACGTTGAACACCATATAAAAATATTACAAATTGCATAGGAGGCTATCGTGTATCAAATTATAGCAAAACAAAAACTCAATCATATAGTAGAAAAAATGGTGATTCATGCACCCTACGTTGCACGTAAATGTGAACCAGGACAATTTATTATTTTATGTGCCAATGAGGGTGATGAACGTATACCACTAACTATTCAAGACTATGACCGTGAGGCTGAAACGGTTTCTATTATTTATCAAGTTGTAGGCTACTCTACTAAAAAGTTAGCTGAAAAAGAAGTAGGTGATACAATTGCCCATTTTGCAGGTCCTTTAGGTGTTCCGGCTACGTTGCATGCTCAAAAGCGTGTTCTGGGTATTGGCGGTGGTGTCGGTGCTGCACCACTTTATCCTCAAATTAAAGCCCTTCAAGAACAAGGTGTATCCTGTGACGTAATTCTAGGTGGACGTGATAAAGATTATGTCATTCTACAAGATGAATTTGAAGGTATTTGTGAGCACCTTTACTTTGCAACCAATGATGGCTCTTTGGGTACAAATGGCTTTGTAACAGATGTCTTAAACCAACTTCTAGCAGCGGGGCATGTCTATGATGAAGTTATTGCTATTGGACCACTTCCAATGATGAAAGCAGTTGTTGGAATCACCAAACCATTAGAGATTCCAACGATGGTGTCTTTAAACCCCATTATGATTGATGGCACAGGTATGTGCGGTGGCTGCCGTGTTACTGTAGGTGGCAAAACGAAGTTTGCTTGTGTAGATGGGCCTGATTTCGATGGCTTTTTAGTAGATTTTGATGAGGCCATGCGTCGTCAAACCATGTATAAAAAACAAGAAGAACATATTTGTCGTATGAAACGAGGAGGTGAAAACCATGCCTAATATGCGTTTAGATAAGGTGCCTATGCCTGAACAAGAACCAAACGTACGTAATCAAAACTTTCAAGAAGTGACCCTTGGTTATACCGAAGAAATGGCTATGGAAGAAGCAACAAGATGTTTAAACTGTAAGCAACGTTTTTGTGTAGCAGGATGTCCTGTGAATGTACCCATTCCAGAATTTATTACAGAAGTAGCAGCAGGGCACTTTGAGCAAGCTTATGAAGTCATTACTCGTGAAAATGCATTGCCTGCTATTTGTGGACGTGTTTGCCCCCAAGAGAATCAATGTGAAGGGAAATGTGTACGTGGCAAGAAAGGTGAACCTGTAGCTATTGGTCGCCTTGAGCGTTTTGTAGCCGACTATGTAATAGAACATCTAGATCAAAAAGTTAAACCTGCTTCATCAAATGGGAAAAAAGTAGCTGTTGTAGGTGCAGGCCCTGCAGGCTTAACTTGTTCAGGTGAACTGGCACGACTTGGCTATACAGTCACCCTTTTTGAAGCACTTCACGAAGTAGGCGGTGTGCTCGTTTATGGTATTCCTGAATTTAGATTGCCTAAACAACTTGTAGCAAAAGAAGTTCAAAAAATTGCAGACTCTGGTGTACATATTGAAAAAAATGTTATTGTTGGTAGAAGTATTACGATTGATGAATTAATGGAAGAAGGCTATGACGCTGTCTTTGTAGGCAGTGGGGCAGGCCTTCCAAACTTCATGGGCATTGAAGGCGAAAACTTAAATGGTGTCTATTCTGCCAATGAATTTTTAACCCGCTCTAACCTCATGAAAGCTTATGACTTCCCCAATGCACCAACACCTATCTTTGTAGGTAATAAAGTAGCTGTTGTAGGTGGTGGAAATGTGGCCATGGATGCAGCACGTACAGCAAAACGCCTAGGTGCTAAAGACGTCTATATCGTTTATCGACGTGGAGAGGAAGAGCTTCCAGCAAGACGTGAAGAAATCCATCATGCCAAAGAAGAGGGGATTATCTTCAAGCTTTTATGCAATCCGACTAAAATTCATGGTAGTGAAGGTGCTGTGAGCCACTTAGAGTGTGTAGAGATGGAACTGGGTGCTCCAGATGCTTCAGGAAGAAGACGTCCTGTAGAAAAAGAAAATAGTAATCATCTGCTTGAAATGGATACGGTGATTATTGCTATTGGTCAAAGCCCAAATCCACTGATTCGTAGTACAACACCTGGCTTAGATGTGCAAAAGTGGGGTGGGATTATTGTTCATGAAGAAACTATGGAAACGAGTAAAGCCAACATCTATGCAGGTGGAGATGTTGTAACCGGTGCGGCTACAGTTATTCTTGCCATGGGTGCAGGTAAAAAAGCGGCTCATGCCATTCATGAAAAATTAAATACTACTCTTAAATAGTGAATTTTTAGTTTGAAAATTTTTGACAAGGAATATACTCAAAGCTATAAGTATAAAATATTGCACTTTGCTTATACTAAACTCATAACATTTATTTAGCAAAGGAGAATGCAATATGAAAAAAGCATGCATGTTAATGTTAGTAGCAGTAAGTATGTTATCATTTGTTGGTTGTGCTGCAGGTTATGATTCTACAACAGGATACGATGGTTATGGCTACGGTTATAATGGGTATGGTAATTATGGTACAGGTTATAAGAATGGCTATGATAATAATGGTGGTTACTATAATGGTACATCTGGTTATGGCACTTATAACAAAGATGGCTATAACAATGGTGTGACCGGTTATGGTACTAAAGGTACAGGTACAGGTACAACAGTAACACCAAACTATTAAGATTTCAAATAAAATGCACTAGTGCTTATAC
>NZ_JAVVQU010000078.1:0-3794 GCF_036655075.1 Niameybacter sp.
ATGAACTTTTTAACAATAAACTGTACCTAGCATAACATTCCAAATAACTCAATACCTAAAGCTACAGAAAACATTATTAAAAATCCTGCAATCATCCATCCTAATACTTTAGAATAATTTTTGGGGGTAACCTTTCCTAAACTATCTAGTTTCTTAATAATGGGATGTAGTCTCCAAAAATAGGTAGCAATTGAAAGAATCATTGCTACAACCGCCCATACCTTTGTGAGCTCCGTTCCTGTAAACAATACCACAAGTAATAATACAATAAAAATAAGCTTTGTACCCGCTACCCAATAAGTCATATAATGTGCAAAAAGATCCATTGGTTCATCTTTTTTTGCATCCTCCCAAGAATCAAATACAGCAACTCCATTGCCAAGTCTCGAGTCTGGAGAAAAATATAAAATAAGAACATTAGCCGTTTCCATAACACAGAATACAATGATTGCAATTGATAAAATATCCATTGTACTTTTCTTCTCCTTGTGTATTTAAAATTTGAACTCATCTAATGGGTTTAAACTTTCAGTGCCCTCAAGACTCATGATCATTTGTACTAAAAGTTCAATTTCATTTTCAATATCTTTCATACTTGCAACTTCACAAGGTGCATGCATATATCTGAGTGGTAAAGATACAAGAGCAACTGGTACGCCTTTACCTGTGAGTCTCATACGGTCTGCATCTGTGCCTGTACTGCCTGGTGTCAACTCATATTGAAGTGGAATGTTGTGTGTAGTAGCTGCAGTTTCTAGAAGTTGGTTGATTTTCTTGTTGATTGGTGCACCTTTTGATAAGATTGGACCTTTGCCAAGGGCTACTGCACCACTCTCTTTTGGACTCATCTCTGGGTGGTCTGTCGCAAAGGATACATCACAGGCAATAGCCATCGTTGGATTGATATGACTTGCAGCAAAGTAAGCCCCTCCCATATTGGTTTCTTCATTAACAGTGCTCACTGCGTATACGGCAACATTTGGATTTTGATCTGCTACTCTTCTTAGGACTTCTGCTACAATGAAAGCACCTGTTCTGTTGTCTAGCCCACGACCTACTATGCGGTCATTTAATAAGTATTCATAGGTTGTATCATAAATCACATAATCTCCTATTGTCACATAGGCTTCTACCTCAGCCTTCGTTGCAGCGCCACAATCTATGTATAAGTCACTCATTTCTATCTTATCTTTTGGACCGCCTTTGTGTTGTGGTTTCACACCTACAACCCCTTTAAGCATACCTTTATGCCCAAGTATTTGTACATTCATTCCCAGTGCCACCTTTGGATTGATGCCACCTGCTTTAGTAATATAAATATACCCCTCTCCATCAATATGACTCACCATAAAGGCAATTTCATCACAGTGTCCTGCTAACATCACCTTAAAAGGTTTCTCTGGATTGACTGCTGCCATCACATTACCTACTCCATCGGTTTCAATTTGGTGAGCAAATCCCTTCACATAGTCTATCCATAAGCGTTGTACCGCTACTTCATCACCTGATGGAGATGGTGTTTCAATAAGTTGTTCTAAAAAGCGTTTAGATATTTCTGTCATTTTGTCTCTCCTCTATATTCTATAAATTGGGGTGCTCCAATTTCTTGGCTACTGCCCTATAGTTTATTATTGTATCAAATGTTGTTGACATTTTCTATTCTTTCATCGGTTCAGTATGGACTGCTTTGCACACTGTATCAAAGACAAGGTAGTCTCCAGAAAAATCATTATTCCATAATTTTTGTCCTATGATTTGTATGGATTCTTTCGCCCTATCATAAATCTCTTCTTCTGAAATTTTCACCTTTATGATGTCACCCCAAATAGAGAAGGCACCACCTAATAATTGTGGATGTCCCGCGGGAATGGTATATGCATCTCTAAAGAGATTAGGCGTCCATCTATCAAATAAGTTTTCTTTATCTAGGTATTCTCTATAATAGTTGGCACTAGGGACAATATATAATCTTGTATCATCAGAATTAATGATGTCATACCCAGCTTCAATCATCTCGATTGCATCCACCCAATCTAGACTCCAAATATTAATAATAACCCCTTCACTCATTATAGGTGTGCCTCCTTTAAATCTACTTAAGTTCCCCCATAATCTTGGTGTCCTTCCTTTAGCCTTAATCCATTTAAGATATCTATCTGTGTACGCTCTAAAAGCTTCTAGTTGCTGTGTATCCCCAAAGTATTCATCTGTTCCTATATGAATATCCTCAAATCTAAAAGTTGGATGCGCACCTTCCATATATTCCTCAAATAACTTATCTACAAATTCATAAGTCTCTTTTTTCATAATATCTAAATGGTCTCTTCCTTTTCCAGTGCCTAATGCTAAAGTTTCATCATACTGTACAAAGGCTAGAGAATGGGCGGGTGTATCAATCTCTGGCACGATATCTACACCATAGTCCTTGGCAAAATCTATAAGCTCTCCAAACTCTTTTTTCGTATAATGACCATCTTTTGCAGCTAGACCTTTATAGGTATCACATTCTAATCTAAACGCTGCATATTGGTCTTTCCACGTTGCTTCATTTATATGTATCTCATTATCGTTTAAGTGGATTTGGAAGTCGTTCATTTTATACCATGCCATAAGCTTTACATATTCTCTTAAAGCATTCATAGAAGAAAACCTTCGTCCTACATCTAGCATAAAACCTCTTTTTTTATACCTAGGATAATCTCTCATAATGCCTTTTGGTATTTGATTATTTTTACTTTTTAAAATTTGCAACATGGTTCTTGTTCCATAGAAAACACCCTTTTTATGAAGTGCACTTATCATGATGCACTTGTCTATGAACATCATATAACCTTCATCACCTATAGCCAGATCTTCGCAATCGAAGCCTAAGCATATATCTCCTCTACCTGCCTTACCGCCTACTTCTATCTTAAGTTCTAGCCCACTGATCCCACAAAGATCTTCTTTAAGCTGATGTGCAAGCGGTAGTAGCTCTTTTTCCCATTGCCTATCTAGTCTTATGACCTGGTCCTTCGTAAGGGTCCATTCTCCTTCTAATCCTATCCATTCTTGTATTTCGGGAATAACATAAGGTTTACTATTTCCACCTACTTGTTCTTGGATTCTTCCTGGTACAAGTAGCTCTATACCCTTTGTCCACATTTCGTGGTCCTGACTGCTCACCTTAAAATCAACAATGACTGTGCGATTTACAAGTGGTTTATGAATATTGCCTTCATCATCTATAATCTGTTTATAATCTGCGCCTATAAATTCTATACTAAATCCTTCTGGCACATAAGGTAGAGTAATCTTTTCATCTTCTAGGGAAATAGGCTTCACCTGTAGGCATTCTATCACTTTTTTTATCTGCTCTTGAGTATTCATATTTTTTCTCCTTATTATAAATTTTATATTATTATAATATATTTTTGTTAAAATTACAAAATTACATTACTCCTTCATTGGTGGCTTTAAGTATGCGCATGATGACCATACTGGCTCTTGGCTACTTAGCTATGCCCATTACCCAATGCTTATCTGGGATTGCTGGTGCACTGCTCACCATTATTTTCTATAAAAGAGGCAAATGGCAAAATAAAGCGCTTTAACAAAAGGGAGTATGGCACAACGAGTTATCATCTCGTTGTGCCATACTCCCTTTTCATATTGTCTCTTTTATCACTCTATTTCATCATTAACTTCCTTAAAGACTGTACCTCTTGTTGCGATAGCCCTATTCTTGTTGCAATTGTTTGATCATCCAATAGATCCAGCAATGCCTTTGCAGCTTCTTTCTTAGCTTCCTCTCG
>NZ_JAVVQU010000078.1:3894-6170 GCF_036655075.1 Niameybacter sp.
GTGTCATATACTCTGCCTCCACTCTTTGATCTTGTTTTATACTCACTTACCGCTTCCCTAAAAACTTTGCATTCATATCCTCCGTACGTGCTGCATTGTCAAAGTGCTTTTTGATGAGTTGCAAAATCTCTTGCTTAGTCTTCTTACCTTTTAAAGGCACTGTAGCCATCAAACTATACAAATACTTTAGGTCGTTTGCAGTCACCTTTCTCAGCCGCTGCTCCCTTACTGCATCTTCCAACGTCTTATCAAAAAGAGGCATGAGTTCTGCTTTATAAAAGCTTTCTACCCCTGCAGCATCTACAATCTGTCTAACCTTTTCACTGAGCTTCATCCCGTCTTTCTTCTCATTCCCACTGGCTGTAGGTATCCCACTTAACGCCATAGGCTGAGGTTGTGCCTGTGGTTGTGTTACATCTCTTTCCTCCAAAGCACTTTGTACTTCCTGTAAAGGATAAGTCAGTTTTTCCAAGATGTATGGTGCAAAAAAATGTTCACTACCACTCACACTTGCCATTTCTTTTAAGCACCCATACAGTTCATAAAGATCTTCTTTAATTTTTTTATTTTGCTCCATGCTCTCCCCACCTATATCATTTTCAAAAGTGCCTCTGCAATCTCTACATACTCTAGTGTCAAACACCCTTCTGACGTATTCTTTGGAATACTCTCCCCTCCTGAACGATTATCTCGATTACGGATATAATATTTAAAGATATGCTTCGTCTCAAAGTCATCTACCAGTACATTATAGCGATGTATCTTATTTTCCGACTCAGATACCAATGAATGTATGCCTTCCAAACGTCTTATGTTGTAATCCAGTTGTTCAATCTGACTCATGTTATTCCCCTTACCAGACCGCCCCTTATAAAGAGTCTCAAAGGCGCCTACAAATTGCGCTCGCTTTGTAAATAACTTATGCATTAAGATGCCCCCAACTTGCTGTTCCATACAATACTTCCCATAAGTCTTCTCTATCTCACAAATGTAGTCTGGAACACCCTTTGCACTAATCTCATCTATAATAGTCGGCACAATATAATAATCCGAAGCCAAAAAGACACTTTGAATCAATATATTGGTCGTGGGTGGACAGTCAAAAAAGACATAGTCAAAATGCCCCTCCAAGTCCTCTATAAAAAGTTTAATCAGACACACATTTAACTGCTTTCGTCCCATAGTCTCCACCAATTCGTTGATTCTAGCATTTTCAAAGCTAATACTTGATGGAATAAAAAAGAGATTATCCTTAAAACACCTATCTGTCAAAGGCATAATCAAACTTCTCGTAATAGGTTTAATCTCTCTCACTAACGTATCGGTCAATAATTCCAATTTAAACTGAGGATTTCCTTTAATGAACTCACGATACACCTCAAGTAAATAATTAAAGGTCTGTTCCACCTTAAAGTCACTCAAAATCTGATTGCCATTACTACTACAACAGATGTAACTCAGTGAGCATTGAGGATCCAAATCCACTAACAATACCCTCTTGCCCGCACTGGCAAACTGTCCAGCAATCTGAAATACACTGGTAGTCTTTCCAACGCCCCCTTTATAATTCCCCCAAAATACTGTTTTCACTTTTCCTTCTCCTCTCCATACGCATAACTCTAGCCTCGTACCTAGTTTATGTCTTGCAAAAAAGAAAAATGCTTAAAAAATAAGGAATGCAGCCGTTTCCTTGACTACATTCCCTCTTTATTTCTATTTCATAATAGAATCAATTTTTTTCTTTACATCATACATAATACGTTTACATTCATCAAAATCTTCTTTATCTCCCTCCTCCATAGTATTTTTCTATCTTTCATCACATTTTTACAAAATACACTATCTGTCTCGTAGAAGTTTTCTTCGCTTGCTATCAATAAATCTAGGTAATAGCTCTTCTATCTTCTTTTCTTATAGTATACACAAAAAGTCTTTCAAGTCGCAAGACTCTTTGATCTATATCTATAATTGATAATACAGTTCTTCTAGTCGTTCACTGCTCTCTTCCCCATATTTTGTATCACGTAGATACGTATCATAATGCTGGGCCAAAAACTTTCTTCCACTTCTATTAACCATGTTCTCATTAAGTGAAATAGATTCATCTATTCCAATTTCTAAGATTTCTAACCCTTCTTCACTGAGCAAATTGACTTACTTTATCTGCCGTCTTAGAGGTGACCTCTACTGTATCTACTACCTTTTGCCGATAATGGCTTGCATCCCCTATTACCTAGAGATTTAGGAATATACAAAAAGCTAGCTACGATTTTCCT
>NZ_JAVVQU010000079.1:0-6140 GCF_036655075.1 Niameybacter sp.
GACTTTTGAATCGACTGGTTTAATGGTTACTATTTTATTTTCAAAGTTCATTTTTTCTTTATTTATCAAGGCCTTATGCCCTGTGTCTTAGTGGCACTGTGCCCTGCTGACTTGTATTATTATGCATCATATCTTTGTATAAGTCAACACCTTTTTTCATTTTTTTATTTTTACTTTTGTATAGCCTTTTTATTCTATAAATAAGACAGTTTCTAACTCTAGTTCCTATATCATGCATTTTAAGCCTAAATCTATTTTCTTTTTACTGTACAAACTCTATTATATCCGAATTTCTTTCTATCATACATCTAATTTGTATCTTTTTATCTTATCTTATCTTTTCCTTACTTTTCTTCTATAATATTCTCTCCTGCTTCTATTGTCAGGCCTCTTGATTAATGCTATACTAATCCTATCAAAACAAAGTCTTAAAATTGCCAAATTTTAAAGAACCTATCTTCTAGGTAGGAGTACCTTGATAAAAAAAGTCTAGCTGAATCGATTCAGCTAGACTTTTTTTGTCTTTTACTTTAGCATTGTTTTAAATAAATAAGGTGCGCCTGCTGTAAGCCATAATACAATTACTCCATATTGAATCATAGATAAAATCAAATCACCTTGTGTAATAAACTTAAAAGCTGCATATATAACAATAGCACCACCGATGCCTATCCCTATTTTAAAAAGCTGTTTCTTCCAAGTTCCTTCTGTCTGGAAGTGTATATAATTTTGTTCGATATAACAACCTACTACAAATCCCCATAGTGCACCTACTGCTTTTACTAAATCCTTCTCTATTGGTACAATCAAGAAAATAAATGCTAAAATACCCACGCTAATAACATGCCATCTTGTAAAACCTTTCATTTCATCATAGAGCTTATCTGCTATAACAACTGCAATAAGTCCTATGACAACACCACCGATAACATCTACTGGCCAGTGTACACCTAGGTAAATTCGTGACAGTGCTGTTAAGACTATCATTGTACACCCTATAATATACGCACCCTTATCTTTAAAAAGTATCATTGCACTAGTCCAAAAACTTGTTGCAGTCTGTGTATGCCCGCTAGGGAAGGAATAACTTGTAGCAGTCTCTACACGAATTGGGCTTACTACACCTTTTTGAAAAGGTCTTGCTGCTTTAATTAAATTTTTAATGACACCATTTAAAACACTACTTGTCATTACAATCCAACCAATACGTACGGTTTTTTTCTTATCTACACACCAATATAAAATACTTATTACAAGTACTAAAGGTAAACTTTCCGCCAGTGCTGTAATCGCCTCCATAATGGCTGTTAAAAAAGGTGTCCTAATTGCCTGTAGTCCCTGTAAAATACTAATTTCCCAATTCATTATTTTCTCCTTATCTTTTGTAAGCTTTCAACCTTTATGTTTTCTATTGTTTTAAAATAAACTTCACTGCAAAACTTCTAAAATATTCAATGCCTGGTCCTAAACCCAAAGCTGCAATAATAGTTCCTATACCGATTGTTTCACCTAGTGCAACTCCTATTGCAGCACAACTTATATCTAGAGTAATACGAATCCATTTATAAGGCCAGCTTTTTTTCTTCTCTATAATGAGAGGTAAAATATCGTAAGGTCCCACTCCTAATCCTGCTGCAATATAAACCCCTACTCCAAAGGCTACTACAAGGCATCCTGTGATAAGTATCACTACTCTGCCTACCAATCCATATTGATAAGGTAATACTCTATCGATAACCTTTGTAAAGCATTCAATTAATGGTCCTACACAGAAAAGACTGATAATGGTTCCTATGTTAATAAAGCTTTTATCTATAGCTAGTATAAAAGCTAAGATTACTAAATTAATAATGATTTGTACTATGGCAAAATTATAATTGACTGCACTACTTACACCTAAATTCAAAGTCGTATACGGATCACATCCTAAATCTGCTTTAATAAATAATGCAATACCTGAAGATAAAATAATAATCCCTAGTACTAAAACTATAATACGTTTAATGTATGCACGTTCCATATAATACCCCTTTTGTATTTGCTGTCAGCTTTGCTTTACAATAATTCCTTTACCTTGCCATTTATCACTTAAGTAACGTCTCATTGAAATAATACTTCCTACTATCCATCCTATAGGAATAGACCACCAGATTCCATCTCTTCCTATGATAACTGCTAATAAATAAGCACAAAAAACACGTGTAGTTAAATTACATATTGAGCTTATAACAAATATCTTAATGTCACCTGTTCCTCTTAGCACCCCGTTAGCTAAAAACATAATTCCCATTACAATGTAGAACAGAGAAACAACTTGTAAATACTTCAGTCCTACTTCTATAACTTGAACATTTGCCGTTTGATCCATAAACATACCTATTAATTGTCTTCCAAAAGTGTACACCCATCATTCCCAATGACACAATGGACTGTTGAAAGATAGTCGGCACCGCAAATTTGAACATCATTACTAATATATCTTTTCTAAACACCGCTACTTTTCCAATCTCCTTCATTTTGTTAAGTCTGATTAAAAGGAAACATAAGTTCATTAAAGCAGCTACAATTTGTGCAATCAATGTAGCTAGTGCTACACCTGCCACACCTAAGTTAAAATTGACCACAAATACAATATCTAAAACTATATTAAGTAATGTAGATACTACAAGACACATCAAAGGTATTTTTGAGTCCCCTAATGCATTAAAAACTGCCGTTATACCATTATAGAGAAATTGAAATGTACATCCTAAAAAAATAATATTTAAGTATAGCGTAGACTGTTCTAAAATATTACTAGGTGTTTGTAATAGCATGAGAATGCCTCTACAACTCAAGAGGCCTATTATCGAAAAGATTGCTAAGGCATCCGGTCCTACAAAATTTCCTACAATAACAGAGTCAGCTATATTATACAATTGTTGAAAAAAATTGCCTAGTAACATAGGCATTACAAAAAGAAAAAGAATTTTTGTAGGATTCCCTTGTGTCATGTCTTTAGCCATATACTTCACTCCTCATAAATTATATTTCTATTACTTCTGAATCCATTTTAATTTAACTCTAATTTTACCTTCTTACCATTTAAATTTGTATTAGTCTATCATATAATAATAATAAGAAGTATTATTGAAACTTTCAATGAAATTTATAGAATTGAGGTAAAAAGATGTTGACCAAACGTTTACTTGTTCTCTCTTTAGATGCCGTATCTAGCAAAGATATAGACATCCTTTCAACCCTACCCCACTTTAGCACATTTATAAAAAAAGGAAGTCTTATTCAAGAAGTACAATCTATATACCCATCTCTCACTTATCCGGCTCATGCCACTATTGTCACAGGTAACTATCCTATGCGTCATGGTATTATTAATAATACACGTTTAGAACCTAATCATTCAAATGCAGATTGGTTCTGGTATCATAAAGCAATTCAAACACCTACACTCTTTGACTTAGCTTCACAAAAGGGACTCACAACTTGCTCTATTCTATGGCCTGTTAGTGCGCGTGGACCTATTACTTATAATCTTCCTGAAATTTTTCCAACTAAAAAATGGCACCATCAACTTATTATGTCTGGTTTGGCTGGTTCTATGTCTTATCAACTGGAACTTCAACACCTCTTTGGACATATTCGAAAAGGTTCTAGTCAACCTCATTTAGATGACTTTGTCTTAGCTTGTACTAAGCATACCCTTCTTCATTATAAACCTGATGTTATGTTCGTACATATGACAGACGTAGATACTAATCGCCATTACACCGGTCATGATAGTTTCCAAAGTCATGGTGCTTTATTACGCCATGATAAGCGCTTAGGTGAAATCATAGACACCTTAAAACAAACGCAACTTTATGATGACACAACCTTTGTTTTACTTGGTGATCATGCTCAACTTCCTGTTCATTCTTTAATCAAACTCAATAAACTATTAGTAGATGCAGGACTTATTCAGTTAAATACTCAAGGTAAGATTACTTCCTTCGATGCAATTGCTAAATCTTGTGATGGTTCCACCTATATTTATTTAAAGGATCCTAATAACTTATCATCCCTTTCTCAGGTAGAATCCTTACTTAAAGGCTTATTGGTAGAATCATCCAGTCCTATTGAATCATACTTTACTCGCCAAGAAGTTAATGTCTTAGGTGCTGACCCTTCTTGTAGTTTTATGATTGAAGCTAAAACAGGTTATTACTTCATAGATACACATTCTGGAGATTTTGTAGAATGCATTGATCCTAATCAGGTAGGGTATCTTCCTCATCACATTCTTTCTTCACATGGATATTTGCCAACCAAGCAAAATTATACTACCTTTTTACTTGCTAGAGGTCCTGGTATTCGTGAAAACTTTATTTTAGAAAAAGGTTCTCTTCTCAATCATGCACCAACTTTTGCTTACCTCTTAGGGTTACCACTAGAAAATACAGACGGTCATATTGAGTGGCCTATTTTAACAAGAAATGAGGAAATGCTATGAAAAGTTTAACTAAGCAAGAAAAAAGTTCTTTACAGCATTCTTTTGTATTGGTGTATTCAGCACTATTTGTCTAGCCTTAGTTCCCTCTAATAAGCCCTATTTACTTCTTATTCTCTATGGTTTTTGTGTTCTTGGTTTTGCAGGTGGAAATATCTTTTATGATGCATTCCTAGTAGACGTCACTACCAATGAACGCATGGACAAAGTATCTTCCTATGGTTTTGCTATGGGATACATTGGTAGTACCATTCCTTTTATCTTTTGTATTACTATTGTTCTTCTTACACAAGCAGGTTTACTTCCTATTACCTTAGACTTAGCTTGCAAAATAACCTTTTTAATTACAGCACTTTGGTGGGGTTGTTTTACTTTTCCACTCCTTAAAAATGTGAAACAAACTTACTATATCGAACCTGAACCTCATCCTATTAGCCAATCTTTCAAAAGACTTTTTATCACTTTTAAAGAAATTCGAAATTATCGTGGCATTTTCCTATTCTTACTTGCGTACTTCTTCTATATTGATGGTGTAGACACAATTATTGGCATGTCTACCTCTTATGGTATAACAGTATGTTTCCTTATTAACTTATTTATGCCTCTTTCTTTACACTATGTAGCCTTGTTCTTCCTTATTACTACCATGATTGTCATGCTTTTCGCCTCTCATCATTATAGTAAAAAATATTAATATTCTAAAGGAGTGTATATCATGAAAAAGTATGAATACAAATGTATTAGTATATGGGGTGGTGCCACAAAAACTACCGAAATACTGAATGAATATGGAAATAATGGTTGGGAACTAGTATGTGTACAAAATATGTGGTTCTACTTTAAAAGAGAAAAATAAGTTATGACTAATAAATTAAAAAAGATACCTTTCTACTTTTAGAGGAAGGTATCTTTTTTATGTGTCTATTTGACTTAATAACTATCTTACTTATTTACTTATCAGATCATGCACTAATCTTTTCTAAGTAAAGCATATCATAAAGCTCTTGATTATTTACATGATATTCTTCTAATGTACTTTTATATTTAGGACGATACTTTTACATTGTCAATTATACCCAAATAATCATACTAAATATAATATTTACTACATTTATTTTATTGATTTATCATCTATTATATTAGATATAATTATCCTATTCTCTTACATCCTAGATGAAAAATTATTCTTTATAAAGATCACATAATAAATACAAGAAGAGGTAGAGATTAATCTCTACCCCTGATCCATTCACGCATAAATAAGCAGTACATAATGTACTACTTATCTTTAATAATGAGCCACCGGAGGCTCGAACTCCGGACCACTTGATTAAAAGTCAAGTGCTCTACCAACTGAGCTAGTGACCCATATTACTTATGATTAGTTCCACGACATTGGAACTAAATCGGGGTGACAGGACTCGAACCTGCGGCCTCCTGAACCCAAATCAGGCGCTCTAGCCAAACTGAGCTACACCCCGCTTTATAAAGTTGGCAACCATCTACTCTCCCAGTCCGTCTCCAGACAAGTACCATTGACCGCTTTAGTCTTAACCTACGTGTTCGGTATGGGAACGGGTGTTTCCCTAAAGCGCATCGTCACCAACAAATGACCCATAGGAGAATCGAACTCCTGTTACCGCCGTGAAAGGGC
>NZ_JAVVQU010000080.1:0-5823 GCF_036655075.1 Niameybacter sp.
AAAATTTAACAAGAAAGGGTTGATAATATGTCTATTGGCGCTTACAAGGCCATATATCCAGGCTATCAAAATGGTAAAAACGGCACTTTTACGTACTCTTGTGACAACAAACTAGAATTTCACACCACTTCACCTTCCACTTTTATGAAAAATCTTTTTACTCAGCATAACTTATGTTTGTCTTCACGCAAAATGTGGTGTAACACTTTCTTACATACGCGTTCAAACATTCCACTTCCTCTAGCCATTGACCAAATTTATGTCCCTCTCAAAATACGCAAACCCTTACAACCTTATGAAGGCACCTACGGCTACATTTTGTTCAATCTCCTTGACCAAATTCAAAATTCACACCTTGTATTGAGCGATGAACTTACTCTAGAAATCTTATCTACCCCAAATCATATCAAAAACAAATGGATTCAGGCTGACCACGTTTACTGCTACTACCATAAATTCCTACTGCCTACTGAAGAATCTACTTGTTATCTTAAAAATAAATTTGCCTCTAGTTTTGAAAATTAATCAAAAAACCGCCCTAGGTCAAATGACATAGGACGGTTTCTTGCCTTTTAGGGGCGCATTTCTTCATTTTGTTTTTCGAGGACTTTACTTAGGTGGGCAATGGTGTTAGAAAGGCTTTCCATCTTGCTCTCTATTCGTATGAGCAAGTACATGGATAAGATAATGGGGAATCCAAAGTTGCCGATTTGGCTCAGCAGCTCATCCATCTTTTATGCCTCTTCAAAATCTACTGCATCTTCTTGTTGAATAATGAATTTAGCACCGACAATGCTATTGGCCTGTACTGTTTCACCAATGGCATTGGTTGCTAGGGCTGTTGTCATGGCCTGTTTGATTTTGACACCTGACAAAACCTCTTTAGGGTTAGTAATGGTAATAGTCTCTTGTGTTTTAGAGGGTGTACTAAATGTTAAAACTAAGTTTTTTCTTGTGACTTCCATGGGTGTTACCTCCTTGTTTGATTAATAGATGTTTTAAGTTAGTTACTAGAAACGAGCTTGCTTTCTGTGACTTTGGTCACTCTTTCTAAGGTTTCTGCATTCAAGTCGGCAATGGCACTGCCTAAGTTGTATAAATTTTCGTCTGTGGCTGCTTTGTTGCAGTGTGGAATGGTCTGAGAACCTTTTGTAAATTTTAGAACTACTTTTACTTCATCTAAATCGCCTGTTACTGCCATGGTGTGATTCCTCCTTGTAATTTGAAATGTGAAGCACCGGCTGCTTACACTCTATATATACCGATGAACCTTCAAAATCCGTCGAAAAACTTTTTAAGTTTTTGCAAGGCACGCCTTTTGCGACTTTCAATAGCCACGTAGCTGAGTCCATATTGGATGCTGATTGCCTTTATTTTTTCTTGGCGTACATACAAGGCTATAAGTAACTCATATTCTTCTTTTCGAAGTTGCTTAAGGCCTTCATGGAGTTTGGCATACTGGATGTTTTTCAGCACCTTGGTTTCTATACACTGTGTAGGATCTGCTTGTGTCTCACAGTAAGCCTCGACCTCCTCTTTGCCTAGTAGCTGCATCTTTTTCTTGTTCTGATAGTTTCTTCCCCATCTGTATAAGACCATTTTAAAATAACTTTCAAATTTCTTTTCTGAGCTTGGGTCGTAGTGCTCAAGTGCCTTTAGTAGTACCAGATAAGATTCTTGGTAGAGACCCTCTATATCCTCTTGTTCCCCATTGAATTTTTTAGCCCACTTTAGACATAGAGGCTTCAGTCTCTCCCAAAGTTGCTCACTGTATGCCCTATCTTGTTGACTAAGACATACCAACTCTTGAATCGTTCTTTCCATCTTCTATCCTTCCACTGCAGTTTACTTGTATTTGTGCACCCCTTTACTTTATATATTGATTGACCTTACTACAAATGTGGTATTTTTATTTCTTACATCATTTTTTTCATTTCTTAATCCTGAGAAATGCTTTCTAGGTGCAAAAGAACGTTTTTACACCCTACTTTTTAGTTTTTGAGTACCTTTTCACTTTTTTGCGACGGATTTTC
The DNA here is from genome assembly GCF_036655075.1 of Niameybacter sp. Classification (NCBI taxonomy): domain Bacteria; kingdom Bacillati; phylum Bacillota; class Clostridia; order Lachnospirales; family Lachnospiraceae; genus Niameybacter; species Niameybacter sp. The sequence goes on from NZ_JAVVQU010000080.1 coordinate 2,034, forward strand.
CCTAGTCTTTGGTATATAAACAAGTAGATGTAGAAATCCACTTTGTTCATTTAGGAGGTTTGGTGATGAAAAACATGAAAACTTTGAAGTACTGCCCACAGCTTAACCAGATTACAGGAAGTGTGACTGCAAGCTTACTCCTTTGCCAGCTAGAGTATTGGTTTAAGCATACAAAAGGCAAAACCTTTTATAAATTTTTAGGCCCTTGTGAGGACATGCACTACCGCACAGGGGATAGTTGGACAGAGGAGCTAGGCTTTAGTAAAGCAGAATTTCGTAATGCCTTTAACCGTATTGGCAAAGTGTATAAGTCTAAAAAGGCCTATCTTGAAAGCACCGATAAGTTTGAGGGCAAGCTTTATCTGTCTTACTACGACCGTATGAGAAAGCTGACTTATTACGTTCGTAACCATGAGGCCCTTCGCCAACTTATAGCAAATCAACATTGTGCATTTCCGTATTACAAAGACTACAATCCATCTCCTAACCCAAAAGAAAAGTCTAGTATTCCATATACAGAAATTCTAAGTCACTTTCATAAATATTGTCCAAGCTTAGACCCTGTTACCCTTCTAACACCCAAGCTTGAACAAAAGCTCCATACCCTTTGGACTTTTCTCCAACAAAAAGGCTATGATGTCTTCACCACCTTGGACAAAGCCTTTCAACAAGTAGAAACTTCTGACTTTCTCTGTGGGCGTACAGGTCGGTCTCATTGGCATGCCTTCTTTGCTTGGATCATCCAACCGGATAAGCTCTTGTCCATTTTAACTGGTAAGTATCAAAATAGTTCTCATCCCCCTACACCTTCACTTATCCCTAAACTACGAGCTGCCTTGCCACTTCCCCTTCGTGCTTTCCACCTCACTTATGAGCATGACTTTGACATCACTGCACTAGAGGCTAGGGAACGTGCCTACCAAGATGCACAGTTTGAACATACCTTGCATAACAGTCCTCAAAAACTTTTGTAGCCTTCATCTTTTAAATTTTTTGTTTTAGAACCGACGGATTTTCCAACCTCACCGGTATATATAGTGTAAGCGTTGCAACCTAGACATATCCTAGGCCGTTTAGATTGCTTGGCTTACCCTTAAGAAAAGTTAGAAAGCTCGTCGGTCCCCCTCTTACCGCCTTGCCTCTTACTTTTTCTTAACCCCATATGACTTATGGACGTGGCAACCTCCGTCATTTGGGTGCATCACCTCACTACTCATACTTTTTAAGCCACGTTGCACTTCCTCCAAGAACTTAAACTTACCGCAAGGACTCTTGGCTGCCTCAGTCTTACACGTTGTCTTGTCACCTACTGTCCGTGATACATGCCTTTGCATCCCTTTCACCAAAAGAAACCCGACACACCACCCTGTAACCCTGAGTCTCCCACAGTCTAAGCCTCAAGCCTCCAGTTCCCTTAGAAGTGCAACAAGGTTTAATCCATGAGTTTTGCCACAACCTAAGAAGCTAGCTTAAGTCCTGTCATGTTGGTAAAAGAGGGAGACAGTCTTAGGCTAGCTTTTTATGCTTTCATACTTCTTGCAACTTGTAACTGGAAAGGAGGTGAATTCATGACACCTTCCATACAAAAACATTTCTTGACCCCCAACCTGTATAGCCGACCTCAACTTCCACTCACAGCCATTCATAAGTTAGTTATACATTGGGTAGCCAACCCAGGTAGCTCTGCCCTTGCCAATCGTAATTACTTTGAAAACTTAAAAGCAGGCACACGAGGCATCTATGCTAGCAGCCATTTCATTGTAGGGCTAGAAGGGAAAATCCTTCAATGCATTCCAGAGACAGAGCTTGCTTATCACGCCAAAAATGCCAACCGCTACAGTCTAGGCATTGAAGTTTGCCATCCCGATGACGTGGGCGAGTTTAATGCTACTACTTACACAACCCTTATCAACCTTTGTGCCTACCTTTGTTACACTTATACTTTAGACCCTAAGCAAGACCTACTCCGTCACTACGATGTCACTGGCAAAGTCTGCCCCAAATTTTATGTACAACATCCCGCCCACTGGACAAGACTAAAAGCTGATGTGGTGGCACAGCTTGAAGCAACCTACTTGAAAGTCCATACACCTAAGACCACATCCTTACTCCTTAATGGTACGCCAAAAGATGTGATGGCCATTGAACAAGAAGCTCACTACTATGTCAAGTTACGTGATCTGGCAGATTCTCAAATCCAAGTGGGCTATGACCCCATCAAGAAGGTTCCAACTCTTCATGTCACCAGGGATTAACCACAACCAAGACTCTCCTATTCTGAATACCTGTTGGCTCAGCTAAACAAAAAGTGCTCTAAAACTAAGCATCCTCTTAGTTTTAGAGCACTTTTTATATTTATTTCTCGTACTTATCTGCATCAATCAAATACAGTTTCCCACCCTTTGTCATTGTACGCTTGGAAGCACATTTTAATTTGTGCCTCACTATTTTTTTCCGTTGCAAGGGGTGGCAGCTGAGATAGAGGGAAGTAATCACTTTGTATTGTTTCTAGATTCTCTTGGAAGGTTGTGCTTATTTCTATCTTGAACCGCTATTAATCTTAGAGGAATGACATCTACCCATCCACCTGGCAAAGCCCACTGACCTGATTTTTCCTGTACAAGTAAGATTTTATCCTCTTGAAAGATGTCCGCTCTTGTATCTAATTTAGGCGTTTGAAACCCTGTTTCATTACAAAAGAGGGTTTTCACATGCTCCAAAGGTAGTCCTGATTGTAGGCTTAGTATCTCAGCTGCAATCTCTCTTACCCGCTCAAATCTTTCTCGGTCAAAATCCTCTTTAGAATAGGTGAGTCCTGCTTGTGCTATGAATTGAAGCTCTATTGCCCAATCCAACCAAGGACTCTTGGCTACATGGGCTTGACTATTCTCCTGCTTTTCACACATTTTATTTCCCTCCTTTTACTATGACCCTACAGCTCAATAGAAAAAAGATGACACTTCTCTTAAAGAATAGTGTCATCTCTTGTGTACGTGCATGTCTTACTGCATGAGTTGATTCAGCGTTTGAATAAGTGTTGTGCTTAATGCTACAGGCAATTGAGTCATTGCTTTTTCCCACATTGCTGTATCTTCTTCACAAGCTAATTCTAAACGTCTTTGTACATCATTTTTCACTGTAGCTAATGCTTCAATTTCATATGTAAAGTCTGTATCTCCTGCTTCCACCTTATCTTGAATAGACATAAGTGGTTGGTAGATATCGTAGTATTTGAGCAAAATGTTTTCTACCCAGTTAAATTTATAAGACTTACTTTCCGGTTCAAAACATTCTCTGTAAGCGTTAATCCATACAGGGTATTCCATATACTCCATATAGCCTTGAGCATATTGGCCCCTCTCATCACTGTCAATATCAAAGTCCTCAAGCATAGTCTTGCCATCACCATCTTTTAAGCTTAGGATTGCCTCTTCATAGATGCCTGGTAAGTTTTGATAGTACTCCGTTTGGGTTAAGACTTGGTCAAGTCCTACGTATTGTGTCCCACGAATGACAGTCTCGCTTACTTTTCTCATTGCTTCATTATATGTCATCAGTTGTTCATTGATTAATTTTAAATCTTTTCCTTTTGCCTGTGCTTGGTCGTAGAGTGCCTTGATTTGTAAACTTTGTGTATAAAGTTTATCTGCCTCTTTGCTAAAGGCTACCGCTGCATTTTGAAGGCTCGTATCAATACCTCTTGCAGCTAGCACTTCCTCATCTAATTTCAAGATATATTTATCTGCAATAGTTGCTAAATCATAAGGTAAAAGTGCCGCTTGGTCTAATC
>NZ_JAVVQU010000081.1:0-5715 GCF_036655075.1 Niameybacter sp.
TATTTTAGTGGAATCTTGACCATTGTGATGTACAATGCCGCAAGTGGTATATTCCAAGCAGTAGGGGATAGCAAACGCCCACTCTATTTCCTAATTGTTTCTTCTATAACAAATGTGGTTTTAGACTTATTATTTGTTGTTGTTTTCAAAATGGGGATAGGTGGAGCAGCACTGGCTACTGTTATTGCACAGGCTGTAAGTGCTATTTTGGCCTTTCGTCATCTGATGCGTACACAAGATGTATACAAAGTAAGCTTCAAAAAGCTTGCCGTACACTTTGATATGCTCAAACAGATTTTACAAATGGGAATACCTTCTGGCGTTCAAAACTCGGTTATTGCACTTGCCAATATTGTTGTACAATCCAACATCAACTCTTTTGATGCTGTGGCGGTAGCAGGATGTGGTTCTTACTCTAAAATTGAAGGCTTTGTATTTATTCCAATTACGAGTTTTGCCATGTCTATGACAGTCTTTATTGGACAAAATCTTGGAGCAGGAAAATTTGAACGTGCAAAAAAAGGGACTTATTTTGGAATAGGTGTATCCACCTTATTAGCAGAAACCATAGGTATACTTTTCTTCATTAATGCACCTCATTTAATAGCGCTATTTAATAGAGATCCAGAAGTTATTGCTTATGGTACACTTCAAGCACGTACCATTGCACTCTTCTTCTTCCTACTTGCCTTTTCACACTGTGTGGCAGGGATCTTAAGAGGGGCAGGCAAGTCGATTGTACCGATGCTTGTCATGCTTGTATGTTGGTGCGTTATCAGAGTGCTCTATGTAACGATTGCTACGTCTATTGTACATGATATACAAGTCATCTTTTGGGCGTATCCACTCACTTGGTCCCTTAGTTCTTGCTTCTTCTTGGTTTATTATCTGAAGGGGAATTGGATTCATACTTTCAAGAAGCATGAAAGTGAGAACGAAGAGGCACAAGTCCTTAACTAAAGCAGTCTATAATAGACTAAGTTTAAACCACTAGCTATGCTGGGCGAATAGGATGCCTTTATTAATCATAAAAATTCTGATAAAATAGTGATTATAAGGCAATCTAGAAAATAGCAATAGAGGTGAAGAAATGAAGTATCCTTATGGTGATTACGTGAGCCTGTTTAAAGCGTTAGCAGATGAGACAAGGCTTAAAATTATACAAATGCTTTTGGGTGGCGAACTTTGTGCATGTAATATTTTGGAGGCCTTCCAGATTACTCAACCTACGTTGTCGTATCATATGAAAATTTTAACAGAGTGTGGGTTAGTAAAAGGTGTGAAAAATGGCTCTTGGATGATCTATACGGTCAATAGTGAACGGCTAGCAATGGTCAAAGATATTTGTGAAGATGTAGGTGAAAAATAGGCATAATTCTATGCCTATTTTTATTTTATCTAGAATAAAGCTGTTCTATTATTCATATTGACAGTTATCTATATGAATGATAATCTTGATATAGATAAATATCTATATGCTTTAAAGGTATAGAAGATAAGGAGGGGGGAGAGGTATTTTCTAAGCTTAGATAGGCTAGCAATATAAAATATAAATCAATGTGGAGATAAAATGAAAAAGATAGATTTAACAAAGGGAAATGTATTCAGTGTACTTACGGCACTCGCACTACCTATTATGGGTGGGTCTTTGTTGCAGTTTGCCTATAACTTAGTGGATATGCTGTGGGTAGGAAGATTAGGGACAAATGCTGTTGCGAGTATTGGTTCTTCTAGCTTCTTTATAGGGCTAGGTTATTCTATTAATGCTATGGTCGTTATTGGTGGAGGAATAAAAGTAGCTCATGCCGTAGGTAAACAGAATGAACATGAAACAAAGGCATATATCAACGCAAGTCTAGTACTTAATTCTATACTAGGTTTACTGTATGCAATCCTACTTATTTTTGCAGGAAAAAGCTTTATTAACTTTTTGCAACTGGGGAATCCAAATGTCGAACAGAATGCTTACCTTTATTTAGCCTATAGTGCGCCCATGTTGTTCTTTGCATTCTTTAATTTATTGTTTACGAGACTTTTGGGCAGCTTTGGCAATAACAAAGAAGCCTTTAAGATTAGTGCCATAGGTATTGTGATTAACATTATTTTGGATCCGATCTTAATTTATGGACTCAAAATGGGTGTTTTAGGAGCAGCTGTTGCAACCCTTATTGCAAATATTGTTATGTTTTTGTTATTCCTATATAAGGGTAAAAAAGTCTTATTTTTTGATAGAGCAGTAGGAATAGAGTATGAAAAAGTTCTTGAGGTCATGAGACTAGGATTCCCTATGTCATTCCAGAGAATACTTTTTACGTTAGTGAACATTATACTGGCTAGAATCATAGCAGTATTTGGGTCAGATGCCATAGCAGCTCAAAAGGTTGGTCTACAAATTGAATCTATAACCTATATGGTCATTGGAGGACTAAATGGAGCGGTATCAAGCTTTACAGGCCAAAATTTTGGAGCTAAGAAATATGAGCGGATCCATGGGGGATATCGAACAGCAATTGGGATAGGTGGTACCTATGCTCTGATAACGACGGTCATCTTTTTACTTATTCCAATACCTATTGTTAAACTCTTTATTCATGAACCGACAACTATAGAGATTGCGAGTAGTTATTTGCGTATTATCGCTTTTTCACAGGTATTTAGTGCCCTTGAGATGATTACGAATGGGTTGTTTACAGGGATAGGGATGCCTAAGGTATCAGCCAATATTAGTATTATATTTACTGTATTGCGTATTCCGATGGCACTTTTACTTATTCAAATGTTAGGGGTAAATGGTATATGGTGGAGTATTACACTATCTAGTTTATTAAAAGGCACAGTAGCTTACTTATACTACAAAATGAAAGTTCAGGAGAAATACAAACATGATCAAGCAAATCCAACAAGTATTTAGCGGGAAAGAATTAATGAAAGGTAACTTTGGAATAGAAAGAGAAGGCCTTAGATGTGATCAAGAAGGGCAGTTAGCTAGGACACCTCATCCTAAAGTTTTTGGTGAAAAGTTATTTAATCCTTATATTACAACTGACTTTTCAGAAAGTCAGGTTGAACTTATTACACCAGTATTTCAATCCATAGAAGAAACGCATAAGTTTTTAGAAGGGCTTTATGATATTACCGCTATGGAAATTGAGCAAGAGTATATATGGCCACAATCTATGCCATGCATTATTCCAGAGGACAAGGACATACCTATAGCAACTTTTTGTGGATGTGAACCAGGCAAAGAGGCACATAATTATCGTAAAAAATTATTAGCTAAATATGGAGGAAAAAAACAACTTCTATCAGGAATTCATTACAACTTTTCCTTTGATGAAGATTTGATTAAAGCACTTTATGAAGGCAATGAACAAGAGCAGGATTATATAACTTTCAGAAATGGCATCTATCTCAAGGTTGCTAGAAACTACTTAAGATATAGATGGCTACTTATCTATTTATTAGGTAGTACAAGTATTATGCATGAAAGTTATGTAGAAGAATGTGTCAAACAGTTAGATGAAGTTCGTGATGAAGCTTATTCAAATAAGGGCGCATTATCCTACCGCAATAGTGAATGTGGCTATGCCAATCAAGTGGAGCTGTTTCCAAGTTATGATAGCGTAGATAAGTATGTTGAGAGTATAGAGCAATTTATAAAGCAAGGGTTCATAGAAAGTCCAAAGGAACTTTATAGTCAAATTAGGCTTAAGGCTTATGATAACAGTCAGTTCTTTTCATCATTACAAGACAAAGGGGTTTTCTATCTGGAATATAGGAGCATAGATATTAATCCATTTGATAAGGCTGGAATCAAGTTGGAAGACCTCTACTTTATGCATTTATTTAATTTGTTCCTTCTCTTAAAGGAGGAAAATGATTATACAGATTGGCAAGAAGAAGCCCTTCAAAATCAAAGGCGTATAGCTAGATTTGGACAAAGAAATATCACACTTCTAAAAGACGGAGAAGAAATAAGTAAGGAAATCTGGGGACTTGAAATACTTGAAGAAATGAAAACAATGAATGCTAGGTTTGGTCTTGAAAAAGAAGGTGTACTAGAACATATGACAGAAAAGATTAGAAGTTATAAGCTTACCTATGCTTATAAGATTATGAAAGAAGTAAAGAAACAAGGCTATATAGAGGCGCACTTAAACTTAGCTAAGCAGTATAAGCAAGAAGCTTATCATAAGAGATATAGGTTAAATGGATATGAGGATATGGAACTTTCCACGCAGATTCTAATGAAAGAAGCCATCAAAAGAGGTATTAAAGTAGAAATCCTAGATAGAAGTGAAAACTTCATTTGTCTTGAAAAGGGTGAAAACATTCAATATGTTAGACAAGCAACCAAAACATCTAAAGATGATTACATAACAGTACTAATCATGGAGAATAAGGCAGTCACTAAAAAAGTACTTGATAAACAGGGGATTACAGTGCCTCAAGGAAAAAGCTTCAATAAGAAAGAAGAAGCGATACAAGCAATGCAGTATTTTGTGGGGCAGCCTATTGTAGTGAAACCTAAGTCAACAAATTTTGGCGTAGGAATTAGCATTTTTCCAGAAGGTGCTAATAAAGCAGATTTAACAAAGGCTATAGAGATAGCTTTTGAACATGACCAGACAATAATGATTGAAGAGTTTATAAATGGAAAAGAATATCGATTTTTAGTAGTAGATGACCAAGTTTTAGGAATCTTACATCGTGTACCAGCTAATGTGATTGGAGATGGGGAACATTCTATCAAAGAACTTGTTGAAGTAAAAAATGAGGATTCACTTAGAGGAAAAGGATATAGAACACCACTAGAAAAAATCAATCTAGATGAAAGTGCTAAGTTGTTTTTAAAACACAAGAACATGAGTATAGATACAATTCCTAGCAAGAATGAGATCGTATACCTAAGAGAAAACTCTAACATTAGTACAGGTGGAGATAGCATTGACTATACAGATCGTATACCAAGCATCTTTAAGGAAACAGCTATACAAGCAGCGCAGGCTGTAGGGGCTAAAATATGTGGTGTAGATATGATGATAGAAGATTACACAGACCAAGAGTCTAGATATGCTGTTATAGAGCTGAACTTTAATCCGGCGATTCATATTCATTGTTATCCGTATAAGGGAAAAGAACGAAAAATAGCAGATAGTCTATTAGCTTTATTAGGGTATTAACTTATAATGATGTTAGTTTAGAACGTTATTAAAATAGAAAAGAATACAAAGAATGGTTTGATAAAAAGGAGAGTATAAACAGATGAATAAACTAAAAGTAGCGTTTGTATGTGTGCACAATTCTTGTAGATCTCAAATGGCGGAAGCTTTAGGAAAACATTTGGCTTCAGATTTATTTGAAAGTTATTCAGCAGGTACAGAGCTTAGACCACAGATTAATCAAGATGCGGTAAGAATTATTAAGGCATTACACAATATCGATATGAATGAAACACATAAGAGTAAATTATTAAATGACATTCCAGAAGTAGATGTAGTCATTACAATGGGATGTAATGTAGCTTGTCCCTCATTACCATGTAAACATAGAGAAGATTGGGGACTTGAAGACCCGTCAGGAAAAGCAGACGAAGCATTTATTAAGACAGCTAGGCTTATTGAAGAAAAGGTGATTGACCTTAGCGAACGTATTCGTAAAGGTGAATTAATTAAATAGTATTGTCTAAAATGTGCCTACAATGAGATATTTTCA
>NZ_JAVVQU010000082.1:0-5636 GCF_036655075.1 Niameybacter sp.
AAGGATGAAAAAGTATATAGGACTTGTCAGTCTATGTATTGGAGGATTAGGTTTAGTAGGATGCCAGCAGGTAGAAGAGCAAGTAGAAGTGGTGAGTGTACCTGTAACCAAGATAGAAATAGAGGGTGTAGTAAGTATAGAAGAAAAGATGGAATTTAATTTGGACTTTCCTGCTACAGTAGAAGCTGTGCATGTAAAAGAAGGGGAAAAGGTAAAGCGTGGGGATGTTTTAATGACGCTTAATATAGAAAGTTATATGGAGCAAATTACCCAAAAAGAGAATGAAATACGCCTTTATGAAATAGAACTTAAAGCTGTAGAAGAGGTTCTCTACCCAGCAAGTGCACAGATTACACAAATAAGAAATACACTTAAACTTAAGCAAGAGCAACTTCAACAGGGCACAGACCAAGATATTAAGAAGTTAGAAAATGACCTAGAGATAGCAAGATCACAACATGAAAAAGGTACTCAAGACTTCGAGACGCTACAGGCGCTTTTGGAAGTAGAGGCTGTCTCAAAAGATGAAGTAGCAAAGTCCAAGTTAGCACTAGAACAAGGGAGTAAACAAATTGAGAATCTAGAACTTAGTGTGGAGCAGACCAAACAGGCCAAGAGCCTAGAAATAGAAAGTCTTCAAGCAGAGCTTAAAAACTTAACGACACAAGCGAGTAATACACAAAATCAAATAGCTACAAATGCAGAAAAAATACAACTTCAAATACAGACAGCCACTATACAACTTGAAAGCATGAAGAACAAATTAGAAAAGGAGTACTTAGAAGGTCATCAAATCATTGCGCCTTGTGACGACTTAATTATCTATAACATAGCCTGCCAAAAGGGAAGTAAGGTGGAACGTATGGTAGGGCCATTGATGGAAGGCATGAATGCTCAAACCTTAGTGATAGAAGCTGATTTGCCAGAAGAATATAATGATGATTTACAAATAGGGGATAAAGTAGAGGTGCTCCCCTATACCAATCAAGATACTAGACTTGATGGAACAGTTATAAGAAAATCTGAGCATGCTACAGAGAACTACGGTGAGACTGTTATTAAGACGGTCATAGAGATCGAAGATACAAAAGGATTATTAACTATAGGTGGTAACGTAGATGTACAGTTTTAAAAGTTAAAAAGCAGGGCATTTAGAGATAGGGACTGTAAAGCTAGGGTATGTAAACTAGTGCCACAGCCCCTTTGCTATTTATTAAAATGAATATTTAGTGCTATAGGGTGGTTATATATTGGTAATAATCTTACAAATAGGTCATATGGATGTCATATAATTGGATTAAATTAGAGGTAGAACTTGAAGTAGAGCAAGAAAGGAAATAATGCATGAAGCATATAATAAAAAGGATACTAAAAACAATGGGTGTGAGTATAATGATGATTGCATTGGCATTGATAGGTTTATGGATTGATATGTGTTATATAGAACCTAATCTTTTAATAGAGAAGAAAGTAACAGTGGAAGATAAAGAGAGGGGAAAAGGTGCAGAAGAACTTAAAATTGTACACTTTACAGATACCCACTTGGGACCAGACTACACGTTACAAGAGTTAGAAAAGCTAGTAAGTAAGATTAATAGGAATAAGCCTGACCTGGTAGTTTTTACAGGAGATTTGATGGATCATCCGGGTCAATATCCTTACAAGGATAAGATTGGAGAAGTATTAAGTCAAATAGAAAGTACATATGGCAAGTTTGCCGTATGGGGCAATCATGACCATGGCGGTGCAGGGGTAAGGTATTTTGAAGATATTATGGAAGCATCAGAGTTTACTTTGTTGCAAAATGAATCTACAACTATTCAAACAGAAAGTGGAAAGTACGTAAATATTATGGGAATTGATGATGCCCTATTAGGTCAAGTAGATTATGCAAAAACCTTTCAGGGCGTAGATAGTAGTCATTATGGGATTATCTTGATGCATGAGCCTGATTTGGTGATACAGGCTGATAGTAAGTATTATGATTTGGTGCTTACAGGGCATAGTCATGGTGGGCAAGTGCAGTTACCTTTTGTAGGGCCTTTATACACACCAGGATTGGCGGAAATTTATACCCATGGACTCTATGAACTAGGAGATAAGAAGCACCTATATGTCAACGGTGGGATAGGAACAACTAAGATGGAGATTAGACTTTTTAATCCCCCTCAGATTGCAATCTTGCAAGTACGTATACATTAAAAGAAGAGTGTTGAATAATAAGAGGGTCATTAAGACAAAAGCTATAAAATTAGGGAGCTTAACCTAGTTTCATAGCTTTTTTTGTTTATAGGGTAAACTAATTATTTTTAATACAGGATAATATGTGAAGAGGTTTCATTTAACATGTATAATTTTTTAAAACCTGTTCTAAAATATCAATGCCTTGGGTGATTTCTTGAGTATCGCAAGGGGCGAATGTAATTCGGATAAAGCTATCCTTTTGCCTATGAGTATGGGGGTAGAAAAGTGTACTAGGTAAGACAAGTAGACCTTTGTCTAAGCACAGTTCATAGAGCTTATAAGCAGAAATTTTTCTGGGAAGGGAAAGCCAAAAGCAAAGCCCACCGTCAGGATCAGTATAAGTGATGCCATAAGGTTTAAGTCTAGTAAGCTCAGAGCGCATAAGTTCATATTTACTGGTGTAAATGGCTTTCATATAGCGTAAGTGTGTCTCCCATTTATTCGTTCTAAAGAAGATATCTAAACTACGGTGGATTAGGCCAGAAGCGGCAATGTCAGTCATTTGCTTTGTTTTAGTAAAGCGGTCTAGCAAGCACTCAGGGATGACTAAAAAACCTATACGTAACCCAGGCATAAGTAGCTTGGAAAAACTTTTTAAGTAGATCACTTGGTTATGGGTATCTAAGGCTTTAAGGCTATAACTAGATTTGCCTTTATAATTAAGTTCAGACATTGAGTCATCTTCTACTAAGTAAAAGTTGTACTTTTGGGCCAGGTGTAGAAGTGCTGTTAAAGTAGATTGTGCATAGGACAAGGTAGTAGGGTTTTGAAATTTGGTCATCACATAAACTAACTTAGGTTTGCAAATGTTGACACGCTTTTCTAAAGTAGCAAGGTCAATGCCACTTGATGTTAATTCTACAGGTACAATACGTGTACCACGGGATTTAAAAGCATCTATGGCACCATTGTAAGTAGGAATTTCGGTAACGACATAATCTCCTGCATTCAGGCAACTCTTAGAAATAATATCAAGGCCTTGTTGTGCGCCTGAAACAATTTGAATACATGAAGGAGAGGCTTGAATGTGATGTTCATCTTGAAGATACTTAGCAAGGACTTCACGAAGAGGCATAAAGCCGTTGGCTTCTTGGTACCCAAAAGCGAATCCTTTATCTCGGTCTAGCACTTCGTCCAAACAGGTTTTAAAGGAATCTGTTGGAAAGATAGCAGGATGAGGGGAGGCACTAGAGAAGTTAATGGTATTTTCGGCAGTGCTTAGAGTAGGGCGCGTCATTAAGCTAATCTCAGGCGTGTTGGGTTTAGAAACATAAAAGCCACTCCCTTTTTTAGATGTCACATAGCCAGAAGACTCTAGTTGTTTGTAAGCATTGATAACGGTTACGTTGTTAACGCCTAGATCCTTGGCTAAAGTGCGTATAGCTGGTAGGCGCAATGAAACAGGAAGCTGGTCTTCTAAAATAGCTTGTTTAATTTGGCCAAAGAGCTGTAAATACAAAGGTTCACTACTAGTGTTATCTAATTGTATGGATACAAAACTCATTTTGTGCCCTCCTTTTTAGAGAATATATTGACGTTGCGGTGAGACTTATGGCAGAATATTGCCATACATAAGTCTAAACTGTTGCGATACAATTTCATGGTCTCATTATAATCAATAATTATTTGACTGTAAAGTCAAGAAGGATACAACGGACAAAATGGAAAATAGAAATGATAAGATTAGTAAATGAGAAAAAGTGCAATATTAAAAGGGACAGGAAGGTTAAGAAGGAGGTTAAGTCATGAAGTATATACCACGTGTTGCGGCAATACAGGATTTATCATGTTTTGGCAGATGCTCGTTAAGCGTTATTATACCTATTTTATCTCATATGAAAGTACAAGTGTGTCCTGTACCAACAGCTGTATTTAGTACCCATACAGGTGGATTTGGGACACCTGTGAAGACAGATCTTACAGGAATGATGCATGGCTTGATAGAACATTGGCAAGAAGTAGGCGTTCAGTTTGACTGTATCTATAGCGGCTTTTTAAGCAGTGCTGCCCAAATAGAGGAAGTACTAAACTTTTTTGAAGTTTTTAAGGAAAAGGAAAAAACGCTTATTGTAGTAGACCCAGTGATGGGGGACCATGGAAAGTTGTACAAAACTTATAATGAAAAGATGCAACAAAAGATGAAGCATTTGGTGGAGAGGGCAGATGTGATTACACCCAACTGGACAGAGGCATCATTCTTATTACATAGGCCATATAGTATAGAGTCCATTACAGAAGAAGAGATTAAAAGTATTGTAAAGGCACTTGCCGAGATGGGACCTAGGCAAATTGTCTTAAAAGGTGTGCCTTATGAACAAGGACAAAAGGTAAATGTGATTTATGATCAATCAACCAATGAGTTTGGAATCATACCTTACGAAGAAATACCTCAAAATTATCCTGGGACAGGAGATTGCTTCACCAGTAGATTAATAGGGGCATTGCTTCAACAAGTAACATTATTAGATGCAACCAAGCAAGCAACTTCTTTTGTAACGTTGGGGGTAAAGGCAACTTATGAAGCAGGAACAGATACAAGAGAAGGCATTTTGCTCGAAAATTTATTAGATTTTTAGGAGGGATTAAGTATGGAACGTAAAAAGAAAGGTTTAAGTTTACAAAGTATGGTGATTGTAGGACTATTTAGTGCGATTTGCTACATTGCACTCATGCTCTTTAAGATTCCTATTCCATCACCGGTAGGAAAACCATTTATTCACTTTGGGAACATGTTTGTTATTTTAGCAGCACTACTCTTTAGTGGTACTATTGGAGGATTATCAGGCTCTATAGGTATGGGGTTGTTTGATATGCTCAATGGTTGGGCAACAAGTGCACCCAAAACGATTGTTTTAAAGTTTGGGATAGGTTTTATAACAGGTCTTGTAGCTTCTAAAGGACATAAAGAAGATGCCAAATCACCTTTTATAGGGATTGCTATAGCGGCAGCCTTCTTCATCATTATAGGGGTGGGACTATGTCTTGCTTCTACAGTGTATGGATATGAGATTAATATTCCATTTTTACAACAAGCAGCTGAGGCAACAGAAGGGATTAAAACAACATTAGTTGTTATACCTGTTTTATATATTTTCTCACTTATTTTAGGCATAGGTCTTGCTGTAACTTGCTTCTTTATTAAAAAGGTATCTATTAAGCTTCAATACGCTATTTTAGGTGCAGTATGTGGGATTGGATTTAACTTAGTGGGTGAGTTCCTATTTGCAGTGGTTTCTTTAGTTATTGTAGGGAGTGGGTTTATGCCGGCTGTGATGAGTGCACTTATAAGTTTACCATCAACAATTATTAATGGAACATTCTCTATTGTTATTGCGGTACTTCTATATATTCCACTTTCAAAAGTAGTCGCAAAGTCTAATTTCAAATTTTAA
>NZ_JAVVQU010000083.1:0-5446 GCF_036655075.1 Niameybacter sp.
CATCACTATTTGTGCCGCCAGCGACAGCGGCGGAATGGAGATTATAATGAAAAATGATAAATTAAAACAGCTATGGAAAATGGAAGAGCAACACGCCTTTAAAGGGTGGGATTTTTCGTATATAAATGGAAGATGGAGCAGAATTTTTATTAACCCTGAATCATCCTTATAAGTTAACGGCTATAACTGAATCATACGAGCCTAATGTAAGGCTCTGTGAGGAGAAGCTAAGCCTGTTAGGTATAGAGGTGAAACAAGTTTATAAGGATGAGAAATTACCTTTTCTTGATAAGTATTTTGATATCATTATTAATAGGCATGAATCCTTTTGTGCTTGTGAGGTAAGTCGTATCCTTAAAGAAGGGGGATACTTTATCACACAGCAAGTAGGTGGGAAAAACAACTTTGACTTATCAACAAGATTGATCAATGACTTTCAACCTAAGTTCCCAGAGCATGATTTGAAAAATAATGTAGTTCAACTGAAAGCCGCAGGGTTTGAGATGATAAAAACAGAGGAAAGCTTTCCAACTATACGATTTTATGATGTAGGCGCATTAGCATATTTTGCAAAGATTATCGAATGGGAGTTTCCAGGTTTTTCTGTAGAGACATGTTTTAGGCAACTACATGAGATGCAGAAAGAAGTTGAAAAGAATAAATATATTGAGGGAACAGAGCATAGATTCTTGATTGTTGCGAGAAAGTGCAAGTAGTGCTAGATAGTTACAATTAGAGATCGTAGATACGACGTCGAGAGAGCGACGTGAAGATTGGTGCATATCTAAAGAAAGTATATAGTTACTACGCCACAATAAAAGGGGTAGTAACTATGCACTTTGTTAGATAAATCATGCGTCATAGGTTCGAATCCTATCAGATATATGAAGAAAAGACTCGTAAGTTGTTGACTATCAATGGCTTACGAGTTTTTGTTTATTGTAAGAAAATAATGAGTATTTTTAACTAATACTAGGTAGTTTCAATTAACCATCGTCATTATGACGTCACAAGGTCGGTGAGAATATCGGTCTGATATAATAAAAGTATAAATTGTACTAAAAATGTTTTTATGAGATGATTAAAAGGAATATAATATATATTTACAGATTAATAGGGAAAGGGGGATGTTGTGATGGAAAATTTTAAAAATACATACTATTTATGGAGGTATTTACCTCTATAGTCTACGGAGGCTAAAATGCTTAAAAAAGAAATTAAAATTAATCATATACCTGCAATTTTATGGGGAGAAGATAGTGAAAGGTTATTTATAGCTGTACATGGTAATATGTCGTCAAAATCGGATAGTCCTATTTCTATTCTTGCGGAAGAAGTAGTACCGCTCGGATATCAAGTTTTGAGTTTCGATTTACCAGAGCATGGAGATAGAAAAAATGAGTCAACACTTTGTAAAGTTGAAACGTGTATTCAGGAACTAACAGAAATAATGGATTTTGCATTGGCAAGGGCAAAACACATATCTCTATTTGCGTGTAGTATGGGAGCGTATTTTAGTTTGCTTTCATATAAAGATACTTGCCTCGAACAAAGCTTATTTCTCTCACCTGTTGTAAATATGAAACGTATTATTAATAACATGATGACTTGGGTTGATATAACAGAGGAGCAATTAAAATGTGAAAAAGAAATGCTTACACCCATTGGACAAATACTATATTGGGATTATTATAGCTATGTAAAAGCCAATCCTATTATTCAATGGAATAGACCTACATCTATTTTATATGGCGAAAAAGATGAACTTTGTGAAGTTGAGATTATAAAGAAGTTTGCTAAAAAATTCAAATGTAATTTAGAAGTTGCTTATGGTGCACAGCATTACTTCCATACTTCAGAGGAACTTATATATTACAGACAGTGGCTGAAGAAATCCCTATTACTGAATAATTAACGATGTGTAAGGATATAGTGTATAATAAAATAAAAAGTCATAAGAAATAAAGTATAGGTAAGGAGGGACACAGTGCCAGAGTTTGATAAAGTATTGCAAGAAATTAAAGGGCAGCTCATACAGAAATTTCATCCATCTAAGGTTATATTATTTGGGTCAGTGGCAAAAGGAATTTTCAAAGAAACAAGTGATATTGATTTATGTGTAGTGCAGGATACAGATAACAAAAGACAACTTCTGACAGATATGTACGTGGAAATTGAAAGTGATGTTCCTTTTGATATTGTGCTTTATACAAATAAAGAGTGGGATGAGTGTGTAAAAGATACAGCAGCATTTGCTTATCAGATTAACAATGCAGGGGTAACAATCTATGGTTGATACGATGGAACAATGAAAGAGGTGATAGAGTGAGTCCACTAGCGAAAGAAGTTATAGAAAAATTATCACATGAAGAAGACAATGAATTACTGGCAGAAGTTCTAGACTTTTATGAATATGTAAAACAGAAAAAGATTAAAAAGATGTGGGGGAGTATGAAGGAAGTAGCATTAAAAGGAGATAATATATGCCAGTAATTACAAGATTTTATGGAATGGTAATAAAGATGTATCCGAATGACCATGTACCACCACATTTTCATGTTATTTACAATGAATATAATGGGGTATTTTCAATAGAGGAACTAGAAATGATAGAGGGAGATTTACCCAATAAAGCGAAGAGAATGATTTTGGAATGGGCGGAGATGTATAAAGTTCAGTTACTTCAGATGTGGAATACCAAAGAATTTGTTAAGTTGCCACCATTAGAATAGGAGGAAGTAAAGATGTCACCTAGAATTAAAAGTATACAACCATGTTCAGATTACAGACTTTTAATTGAATTTACTAATGGCAAACAAAAAGAATATAATATGAATAGCTTAATCAATAGAGATAAAATGTATGAACCCCTTAAAAATTTACCCTTGTTTAATAGTGTTGTAGTAGATGGTGGAGGCTATGGAGTGTCTTGGAATGATGACATTGATATGAGTGAACATGAGTTATGGATCAATGGTGTGGAAATAATTTCTAAGAATACGGATTTAACTTTAGAAGAGGTTTAACCACTTAAAATAAATAATAAATACAATGGAGCTCAATTAATAGTAAAATATTATATTGAGCCTTTTTATATAAAAATTTAAAAATTTAGAGTAAGTGTCACAAAATCCAATAAAGTTACGTTAATAGAGGTGAAAATCCATTTTGGTATTTAACTAAGGAGGGCAATATGAGTAAAACATTGCAACAGGCATTGTTAAAATTATCAGGGGAAGAACGTGCACTGATATTTAGTAGAGTAGTGGATGCAAAAAGTTATGCAGAGCCTGAGGATATATATCAAATACCTCAAAGTACATTAAGAAAAAGATATGAGAGAGCTAAAAGTAAATTAGCTAAAACATTGAAGCAAATAGATGGTTATTATAGTCGAGTGGAGGAACAGCTATGAAGTATGATAAAGATGAAATATTAATAAAAGAAGCCTTAGATAAAATGAATACACCAGAGTGTGATTTTAAAAGAGCGGTAAAAACAAAGATAGTAATTAAACAACGTCCTCTAGTAATGCGAAGAAGATTTAATATTAGTTTTATAACAACAATTATTGTTATTTTAAGTGGAACAGTAATAGCTAGTACATTACCTAGTATTAGTAGACTAATCTCTATAATAAGCCCAGAAATGAGTCAAATCCTTCAACCTATTCAAGAGGAGGATAAGGGAATAAGGGGGGAATTATAATGAAAATAGCAAAAGTATAAACGGCATAGTAGACCAAGGGATAGAAATAAAGCCTCTGGCAGTAATCAATGATGACGATATGGTGATTGTTTACTTAATTATTCAAGATTTAAAACAAGACAGGATAAATGAAACACTTAGTATAGGAGAATATTTTGTTGAAGGTGGTACAATTCATAATGCACAAGTCATCGATTATGATAAAGGGAGTAAAACAGCTATTGTTCAAGTAACCACACAAGGGGGAAGATGTGTCATAGAGGGTTACGCAGAAGACCTATAACCCTCACATGTTTAAGTGTGGGTTATAGGTCTTTTTACATCTTATGGTAGGTAGTGAAGTGTAAGTGTTGTGAATGGGGTTAATCAAGCTTGCGTGCCATAAGCACACCCATTACGGATGCCATCATAAGACCGCGGGTCCAACCGCTTGAGTCACCTAGGCAGAAGAGGCCTGGAATATTTGTGTTAAGGCTCTCATCCATAGCAACTTTATTGCTATAGAATTTGATTTCTGGCCCATAGAGAAGGGTTTCTTTACTTGCAAAGCCTGGTACAACTTTATCCATGGCTTGAATAAAGTTAATAATATTTAAGACTGTGCGATAAGACATAGCAGAAGTTAAGTCACCGGCTATGGCATCTTTAAGGGTTGGGCGGACATTGGTACGGTCTAGTTCTTCTTGCCAAGTACGTTTGCCTTCTAGGATATCCCCATAGCGTTGGACAAGAATGTGACCATCTCCAAGCATATTCACAAGTTCAGCTACTTTTTGTCCATAAGCAATAGGCTCATTAAATGGTGTACTAAAGTTATGTGAGCAGAGAATAGCAAGATTTGTATTATCTGATTTTAAATCTTTGTAGGAGTGTCCGTTGACAACGGCAAGGTCGTTGTCGTAGTTTTCTTGACTTACAAAACCACCTGGGTTTTGGCAGAAAGTACGTACTTTATTTTTAAAAGGTTCTGGATATCCAATAAGTTTAGATTCGTAGAGCACGTCGTTGACCTTTTCCATGATTTCGTTACGGACTTCAACGCGGACACCAATATCTACTGTTCCGTTACGGTGAGCCACAGTGTGTTTGGTACACATTTGTTTGAGCCAGTCAGCACCTTTACGACCTGTAGCAACAACAACAGTATCTGCATACAAGGTGGTTTCTTCGCCTTGCTTACGTGCAGGGGCTATGACTAATCCTTTAGCTACGCCTTCTTCAATGATAAAGTCTTTGGCAACTGTATCAAAGAGGATTTCTACACCATTGGCAAGAAGATATTCTTGAATTCTAAGATAAATTTCTTGAGCCTTTTCTGTACCTAAGTGACGAATTGGGCAGTCTACAAGCTTTAAGTTAGCTTCTATTGCCTTTTTGCGAATTTCTTTAATCTCTTCTTCGTTGCCTACACCTTCTACGTGTGTATCGGCACCAAATTCTAAGTAGATACTATCCGTATAGTGGATAAGGTCTTCTACTGTTTTATAACCAACAAGGTTAGGTAAGTCCCCGCCTACTTCAGGACTTAAAGAAAGTTTTCCATCAGAAAAGGCGCCAGCACCGGAGAAACCAGTTGTAATATTACAATAAGGTTTACAATTTACACATACTTGAGTCTTGTCTTTTGGGCAACTACGTTGATCAATACGATGTCCCATTTCTACAATCAATACCTTTTGGGTACTTTTTTTCTTAACAAGTTCTAAAGCTGTGAAAATCCCTGATGGACCAGCGCCCA
>NZ_JAVVQU010000084.1:0-5398 GCF_036655075.1 Niameybacter sp.
ATTAACACACCCCATACAGCAAATCGTACACCTATTGCTGCACCTACTGCGAGCATCAACATGGTTTCACTTTCCTTTGCTCCAAATTTCAAGATAAGTGGATATAAGATGGCTATAGTATTAATGGTAATCGATAAGCCAAAGCTATATCCATCCAATAACATTACAGCATTCATTTCACTTCCACTTATCTCTAAAATAAGGAGGGTAGGTAAACTAAAGCTTATTCCTAGAAGAACTAATAGCATAAATGAAACATACTTAGCTGTTACGATATCGCGTCTTTTAACAGGAAGGGTAATCTCCATCTTGTTCCATTTAGAAGCTTCATCTACATGCATCGTAGTTGCTATATTGCCCATTATCACAAAGATTTGTGCGGCAATCACCATACTGATGAGCTTAGGTTCTTTTAGACCAACCGAAACAATAGCTAAAAGGAGAGAAATCACGAATGATATTTTAATGTTATTTTGCATGGCATAAAAGTTATTTAACACAAGCCCCTTCATATTATCTTACCCCCTTAATAAGTAACAACATAATTTCCTCAATGGATGTGTTGTCTACAACTATGTTCCCGTACTTTTGCTTGAAGGCCTTCTTGTCTTTCACTAAGACATCTATTTGATACTCTTTTTTTCTATAGGCAAGCCTGTCCGCTTCATCAATCATTTTGAATTGTTCACGTTTACATCTTGCAACGCCATATTCATAAATGAGGGTATCTTTTTTCTCTGTCAATATGGTTTGGCCTTGATGTATAAAGGTGATATAATCTGCAATTTTCTCTAAGTCACTTGTAATATGAGAAGAAATCAATATGGAATGATTTTCATCTTCTACAAATCCTAAGAAAACATTGAGAATCTCTTCTCGCACAATAGGGTCTAACCCGGAAGTAGCCTCATCTAATATGAGTAATTTAGGCTTATGGGCTAATGCTGTTGCAATAGCCAGTTTCATGGTCATCCCTCTTGAAAATTCCTTCACCCGCTTATGTAATGGCACGTTCCATTCCTTTGTGATTTTCAAGAATAAAGCCTGATCCCATCTTTTATAGATGCCTTTCATAACTTTTGCAAGTTGGTTCGGTGTCAGTGACTCAGGAAAGTTAGCCCCATCAAAGACAACACCAATATCTTCTCGTAAGTTATAGTCTGCATCTCCCATTTCTTGACCAAATAGTTTTATGGTGCCTCCATCTTTTGTGACTGTGTTCAAGATAGAACTTATGGTTGTTGTTTTTCCAGCACCATTTTCTCCTACAAATCCCATAATAGTTCCACTAGGAATGGCAAAGGAAACATCCTCTAAGCGAAAATCAGAGTTTGGATAGGCCTTTGTTAAGTTCTCAACTTCTAAACTATACTTCATTATGACTCTTCCTCCGTATAAAATATTGCTAATAAATCTTGTAGTTTCTCTAATTTAATCCCATTCATACGTGCTATATCTGTAGCAAGCATCAAATGCTCCTCAATTTTTTTCTGTTGTTCTTCAAGAATAAAATCTTTGTTTTGAGCAGCTACAAAGCTCCCACGTCCAACTGTCGTTTCTATAAATCCATCTCGTTGCAGATCTTCATAAGCCTTCTGAACGGTAATCACACTCACATGCAAAGACTTAGCAAGTCCACGCATAGAAGGGATGGCGTCCCCTGTTTTTAGCTCCCCATTCATAATCATTGCTTTGACCTGAGATGTTATTTGCTCATAAATAGGCTTAGCCGTATTACTACTAATTATTATTTCCACAAATCATATTTCCTCCGCTTTGATATATAGTGTACTTGTACAATAAGTACACTATATATCAAAGTAGAGATAGTTGTCAACATAAAGAAGGCAGAGACTTCATTTTACGAAATCTCTGCCTTCTTTAATCTACACTTATGATAGAAATCCATATTCCAATTTAATACATTTCAGTAAGTCAAAAATATTTATTCTCCAAAAAGTTCAGGATGAGCTGCAAGACGATCAGCCTCTGTAATGGCACGAACCACTCGGCACGGATTTCCGAATGCAAGACTATGAGCCGGGATATCTCGTGTTACGACAGATCCAGCTCCGATAACGCAACCTTCTCCGATTGTCACCCCTGCGCAAATAGTTACATCTCCCCCAATCCAACAATTATCACCAATTACTATTGGCGCACCATATTCCATATCTGTAACTTTTCCAGTTTTTTTATTCAAATATGGATTGCGGTCCTGATAGCAAAGTGGATGTTTAGGCGTTAACAAAGAAACATTAGGCCCGATAAAAACACATGCTCCAATTGTGACCTTGCAAATATCCAGCACTGTCAGGTTAAAGTTAGCATAACTGTCTTTTCCTATAACTGTATTGGTTCCGAAGTCAAAATAAATAGGTCCTTGCAAATAGACACCCTCTGCGCAGTTAGGAAGCAACTCCTCCAGAATCTCTTGACGTTTTTCAGTTTCTGTTTCAAATGTATCATTGTACATCTTGCAAAGCTGATGTGCTCTTGCACGTTCTTCTGGCAACCCCTCCGTAAAAGGGTCGTATATCTTACCATTTAACATTTTCTCTCGTTCAGTCATCTTTTTCTCCTTTACATTATATAAAATGAGCTTTAATTTAAACTTACTATAGCAGAATAAATACTCTCAAACAATATAATAATTCTCTTATACAGGCGGCTAAGATTTTCTTAAAAGATAATTTTATTTATAAGAAAAACTAGGAAATTCCACCTTTAATAACTGTAAATTACTTACCCAATCTGCATAAAAGAGCTGCTGCATAGGCCTATTCATTACCTTTCTTTGGTTCAACTCATCCCATTCCGTATATCCCCATTCAAATCCCGCTATAAAAGATACCGTGTTTTGTGTGATATGGGTAGGCATTTCAACAAGATAGGTATATGCCGTCCACACCAATTTATAATAAGATCCTAAGTTATTACAGGGTGCATCATATAACTCGGCAGGATATCCATAAGCAAAGAAGGGTGAGTTATATTCACTCGCTCCATCAATAAAAAATTTGGTATCTATAGGTGATGTATCCTTTTCCGATTCAAAATACTCACACTTAAGTATTTGAATCCATCCGCAATATCTACGATACCCAGTAGCTTCAAAATCTGTGATATATGCATGAAGCGTTGGATATCCAATACACGTATTTACATCAAAACCTAAATGTTGAAGCATATCAAATCCAGATTCAGTTACATCCTTATTAGGGGAATACTCCACATTAATAACACCCTTTTTATCATTTAAATTAAAGTCTATTTTCCAAGATTCCATCTTAATACCCCCTGGTAGTTTTTAGTTTAGGATTGTCCCTTTACTGCTTGCTAGTTGTGAACACATAACTTGCTTGACCATGAAAACCATTGACCTCTAAATTTTCTGCACTCCATATTGCAATCATTTCATATACCCTATCTGGCTTTAACTCGACTATTGATACCTGCTCATATGTTGCAGAGGAAAGCAGTGTAGCTTCGATGTTTCCTATATCCGTACTATCCCATTCGTTGATTATCATTTTGTCTGGTGCAACAACACACGAAACGGTATAGGGGACATAATCTATGTTGTTATACTCAGGCAATTTCAATACTTCTTCTTTAATCCTAGCATCATCTAACGGGTGCGAGCCACAGGCAATTAAACTTACCACTTCTGCTTTGTCTAGATAATTCCAAGTATAATTGCCAGATTGAACCCTAAACTCATTTACTACACTGGCAAGGCTATCTGATAAATAAAGTTCTGGAGCAGTGGTTAATAAATGTGCCTCCTTGACTCTACTTGTATTGGCTCTTATCATGTCACAACCAGCAAGCATCAACAGCCCCACTCCTATTAAAAAAACAATCAATCTTTTTTTCATCACATTCTCCCTTCCTTTAAATTTAAAGATAGCTTTATTTATAAAAAAAGTGACTTCTTATATCTCACTTTATTTTGTCAGAAGATTTTTACATATTATTTTACTACAGTATAACAATGTACATAATCTTTTTCAACTTGCCTGTTAAATTATTCTGATTAAGGAATGCACATCAAGTCGTATCATTTCATCCGTCATTTATATAGAGGGGATGCCTTGTGATATATACTTACCTTATTTTTATAAACTCAGTTTAGTAGGATTATTCTACTATTCTAGTTGTTTGTAGTTTCTTTCAGCATGAGTATAATAATACTTAGAAGCGCTTCAATATATTATTTCGGGGGTAAACATGACTATTTATTTTAGTGAAGTTTTTAAGAAACTGCGTAAAGAAAAGGATTTAACTCAAGAACAAATAGCAGATATTTTGTGTGTCTCTCCACAAGCGGTAAGTCGTTGGGAATGTGATACAACCTATCCTGACATTAGCCTTTTGCCAACTATTGCAGAATTTTTCAACGTCACTGTTGATGAACTATTAGGCACTGGAAAATCTAAAATACAGAAAAAGATAGATAGCTATAATGAAGCCTTTAAGGATGCCATCAGCAAAGGTCTGGTCTATGATTGTATCGACCTTATGCGTGCTGCTGTGAAAGAATTCCCTAATCATTATGAGTTTTTAAATAAGCTTATGTATGCCCTTTTTGTATCGGGTGACCATACTGGAAATATCCTTGAATGGGAAAACAACATAAAAAAATATGATACTGAAATTATTGAAATTGGAGAACGCATACTTAGATACTGTACAGACGATGCTATACGCCTTGAAGCAAAATCTCGCCTCGCTTTCCATTATTCTGATACAAATCGTAAAGATAAGGCACTTGAACTGATTAATACCCTGCCCTCTCAAGATAGTTGCCGTGAAGCGATACTGTATCGTGCTATTGAAGGTGCAGAACGAGAAGCCTACCTTCGTGAGCGTATAGAAGATGGCTTAGGCAAACTTTGGTTTGGCATCACAGCCTATTCTTATGCAAAAAAGATCGACCCTCAAACACAAATTAATTGGTTGACTAAGCAAGTAGACATTTTGAATATCATCTATGAAAACAAAGATTATGGGGATTGGTATTACAGACTTGCAACACTCTACGGAAAAGAACTTGCAAAATTATACCTTCAAGTTGATGATGTGGAAAACACCTTTTATGCACTTGAAAAATCCGTGCAATTTGCCATTGCATTTGAAAAAATGCCCCAAGTCTACGTCTATACCTCTCCGTTACTTCTAGGTCTGACTACAGATAAAAGTGACTGGGAAAAAGCTGATACACGTAATCTTTGTGGCATTATTCTTGAAGATGTTTTTACAAGCCGTGACTTCAATGTGTTACGTGACAACTTAAGATTCCAACAATTAGAATCTACCCTAAAAGAACACATCTAATTGTTTGGAGAATATGACAAAAGCCTAGAGCATCTTATGTTCTAGGCTTAGTTGTGTA
>NZ_JAVVQU010000085.1:0-5142 GCF_036655075.1 Niameybacter sp.
CTCCAGATATGAATAAGCCAGCCATGCCAGGAGAAGGTCCCGGACCGGTAATTATCCCAACTCCAGATATGAATAAGCCAGCCATGCCAGGAGAAGGTTCTGGGCCAGTAATCATACCAACTCCAGATATGAATAAGCCAGCCGTGCCAGGAGAAGGCCCCGGGCCGGTAATCATACCAGCATTAGATGTAAATCAACCAACAGAACAGGGAAAAGGCTCAAAACCAGTACCTATGCCATTGCCAGAAGAGCATACTATAGGGAGTAAAAGCAAAGAACACAAGAAGGAACAAGGGAAAAAAGAGTTAGAACGTTATGTTGAAAATCTCCAAGAAACGGAACAAGAGTTAGAAACCAGATACCAAGATGAGATTAAGGTGCTAACAAGATTACAAAACTTGTTCAATGAATCTCAAGATAAAGAAACCTTAGCCAAACGCGTACAAAGTATTATTGAAGCAAGTATACAACCATTAGCTCAATCAGAATTGAATCCTTATCAAAATAGAGGCAATTCAGTACCTAGAAGACCTGTTGAAGATGAAGAACAGCAATACTTAAATGAGATTGAAAATGTACTAAAGTCTATTCAAGATAATATGAGTAAACCTCCTTCACAAAAAAAAACTTTTTTAAAAGATAGTATAGATGAAAAAGATATAGAAGAGGATAAAAGTGCAAGTTATAAGCGAGATTTAATGAGAGTAAGAGATATATTTACAGACTCAGCAGAAATTGAACCCTTTGAAGAAAAAGATGAAAACATTGACTGGGTGAGAATTTCTATGGCAGAACTTATCTCTATGCCACAATTTTCTTATGAATGGTGTACTAATCCTTTTGTAACTTATTGTTATCACAAATTTGGATTTTTGATTTTAGGAAGAGACAAACATATTGAACAATATTATATAGGTGTGCCAG
This sequence comes from Niameybacter sp., assembly GCF_036655075.1. Lineage (NCBI taxonomy): Bacteria > Bacillati > Bacillota > Clostridia > Lachnospirales > Lachnospiraceae > Niameybacter > Niameybacter sp. Next base: position 925 of record NZ_JAVVQU010000085.1, read on the forward strand.
ATATTTATGATACTAAGCGTAAGTTTATTCTCTCTATTGATAAAGTAGAGTCTTTTAGAGGTAGAAGTAATCAGAATTTAAAACCGGGAGATTATGGTTATTGGATTGTAAGAGTCTGAATAAAAAAGGAAAGTGTCTAAAACACTTTCCTTTTTTCATATTTTTCCTTTTTGCTAGGGCATAGAAAAACTAGTGAAATGATGATATAATCTAGAAAAGAAATTTTTTAATAGAAAAACAATAAAACTCTTATACTAATTAAAGAAAGAATAGATGAGGTGGAAAAATGAACTTAGCAAACTATATTGACCATACTATTTTAAAACCAGAAGCAACAAAACAAGATGTTCTTAGACTCTGTGATGAAGCAAAACAATATGGATTTGCTTCTGTATGTGTAAATGCGTACTATACAAAATTAGTAGCAGATGCACTTAGCGGAAGTGATGTGAAAACATGTGTTGTAGTAGGATTCCCATTAGGAGCTACTTTTACTGAAATTAAAGCACATGAAACAGAACTAGCTATCCAAAATGGAGCTACGGAAGTAGATATGGTTATTAATGTTGGAGCTCTTAAAGATAAAGACTATACAACAGTAGAGCAAGATATTAAAGCAGTAGTAAATGCTGCAAAAAGCAAAGCGATTGTAAAGGTGATTATTGAAACCTGCCTTCTTACAGATGAAGAAAAAGTTAAAGCATGTGAGCTCTCTGTTCAAGCAGGAGCAGATTTTGTGAAAACCTCTACAGGATTTAGCACAGGTGGTGCAACGGTAGAAGACATCGCACTTATGAGAAAAACAGTAGGTGATAAAGCTCAGGTTAAAGCATCAGGTGGTGTAAGAGATTTTAAAGGAGCTAAAGCTATGGTAGATGCTGGAGCTAATCGTATTGGTGCAAGCAGTGGAATTAAGATTGTAATGCATCAAGAAGAAGTAGCAGCGCCAGGTGGAATGTACTAAGAAAGATTTGAGAGGGGATAAAAGATGCGCCTTAGAAGAGACCCAAGAGCAACGGAATACTTAGCACAAGATGAACGCGTTGTTCAAGACCCAACCCAACATAAAGGTAACTGGAATGAAGTATTTGGGAATAACCATCCTATTCATGTAGAATTTGGATGTGGAAAAGGTGGGTTTATTACTGAACTTGCAAGAAGAAATCCAGATATCAACTACATTGCAGCAGAAAGAGCAGAAACTGTAGTTTATAAGGCTTGTAAAAAAGCTAATCGAGAAGAAACACCTGAAAATTTACGTTTCTTATATGAAGATGTAGCAAATTGCATGGATATTTTTGAAGCAAGAGAAGTAGAGAGACTATACCTGAACTTCTCAGACCCATGGCCTAAAACACGTTATGCAAAAAGACGTCTCACATACCGTGATTTTCTTAGAAAATATGCTGTTATTTTAGGTGAAGAGGGAGAAGTTCATTTTAAAACAGATAATAAAGGGCTATTTGCTTCTTCAATTGAGGAACTATCGATTGAAGGATGGCTTATGAAAAATGTAACTCTAGACCTTCATAATAGTGGAATGGAAGACAATGTAATGACTGAATATGAAAAGAAATTTTCAGAACTCGGCTTTACAATTAATCGACTTGAAGCAGTTCCACCAAGGACAATCTGCAAATAGAAATTTACTTCATATACTATAAATAAAAGTATATGAGGTGAAGATATGCGTTTTTTTGAGCAAATTCAATATAAACTACGAAACTTTTTGTATGATCAAGAGCGTGCTAAATACAATAAGAAAAATAGTTATACTGATAAAAAAGACAGAGATTATTCTGGAAACCAACAAGAAGATAATAAACCAATTCATAAATTTATGGACTCCTTAGATGAGATGGATGCTTATCTAGAGGAAAAAATAGAGGAATGGAATCTTAAAATTAAGAAATAATAATGGAGAATAAGATACACAAACAACAAAACATATGATAAAGTGTACTTGACTACAAAAAGACATTAGGAGGAAATAAAATGGCATTTCAATTTACAGACGCAAACTTTCAACAAGAAGCTTTAGAATCAAATATTCCAGTAATTATAGATTTTTACGCAGATTGGTGTGGACCATGTAAGATGATGGCACCAATCATTGATGAATTAGCAACACAATATGAGGGAAAAGTTAAAATTGGAAAAGTAAATACAGATGAAAATCGTGCTATTGCTTCTAAATACAATATTATGAGTATCCCAACTATTCTTTTTATCAAAAATGGTGAAGTAGTAGATACTACAGTTGGAGCTCTTCCAAAACAAGTGATTGAACAAAAGATTAATCAATTATTCTAATTGAATTAACTGAAGAATAAAAAGCGTGTAACTAAACTCACAAGTTTAGTTACACGCTTTTTATTCTTCAGATGTCTTGTTACCTAAATAAGTAGGATCGAAAGGAACGATTTCATCGGGTGATAATTTTGGTAAAGCAATAGCTTTTACGGTTAGGCGTTTGTCAATCCATCTATTAAACATAGAAAGAATAACAGCTAAGATAGGAGATGCGAAGAACATGCCTAGAGGGCCGGCAACAGCACCACCAATTGTAATGGCAGAGATAATCCAGAAAGGCGTAATGCCAATAGAATCGCCTAAGATCTTCGGTCCTAAGATTAAACCATCAAACTGTTGTAGGAATAGAATAAAGATTCCAACAATAATGGCTGCTCTAGGTCCTTCAAATAAAGTAAGGATAATGGCTGGAATAGCGCCAATAAAAGGACCAAAGTAAGGAATCATATTAAATACCCCTATAATGAAGGAAAGTAATAGCGCATAAGGGTTTTGCAAGATAGAAAGTCCAACGAAGCAAATAACACCAATAATAAGAGAGTCAAGAGATTTGCCAACAAAGAATTTAATAATGGTAGTATGCCCTTCAGTTGCAACACTAATAATTTTATTAGCAGTACTTTTTTTAAAGACAGCATAGACAGCACGCTTTGTACCATTAGTAAACGTTTCTTTTTGCATGATAGCATAAGAGGCAATAACAAAGCCTATGACTAAGTTTAAGAGAGTACCTGTAATAGTCATGGTACTGTTTACTAACTTATCAAATACAGTCTGTACAGCAGATGGATTGATAAGTTCACTTACTTTAGCTGGATTAATAAGTTCATTTACAAATTGAGATAAGTCAGGGTAAGCAAGTGCGTCATTTACAGCATGTTGGAGCTGACCTAGAGCACGTTGTAATTCTTTTAAATAATTGGGTAAGTTATTACCTAGAAGTCTAATATTATCTAAAATCTGAGGTACTAAAAAGCGAATGGTTAAAAAGAGTGTACCGAATAGACATAGATAAACAATAATAATTGAAACAACACGTAAACGTCTATAATCTTTATGAGTATTAGAGTGAGTCCACTTAATAAGATAACGCTCAAAAAAAACAACAGCAGGATTCATCAAATAGGCAATAAGTAAGCCATAAAGAATAGGCGTGAAAATACCTATTACTGATTTAAAATAACTATATACATGAGGGATAATATTATCTGTATTGGATGAAATACGATAAGTCAGTATAGCAGCGATTATTACAAAGAGTGTATACAGTGCGATTTTTATATATTTTGTATCCCAAATTTTTTTCAAAAGTAAATACCTCCTCGTATTTTATGATTCCATTTTATCACACATGAACTCTGATGACTAAAGAAATTTCATTAAGATTTATTAAGAAAGATCTTAATGAATAGAGGTAATGGGTATAAGGTTTTAATTAGTATTAAATGAAGGAAAATAAAAAAACTAAAAAAGCTCATATAAAGAGTTGACAAAATAACTATAGTTAGCTATAATTAAACATGTCTTAAAAAATAAATACGCGATTGTGGCGGAATTGGCATACGCGCTAGACTAAGGATCTAGTGGTCCTAGACCTTGGGGGTTCGAGTCCCCCCAATCGCACTAAAAAACCTTGGAATTATATTCTAAGGTTTTTTTTGCATCTAAAATAGAGACTTTTGTTAAAAATAACTATAAATATAAAAATAAATTAGTTATAATTAGCATAGATATTTTCTTGTTAAAATGATAACAGAGTATAAAAAATGTAAACTAGAGTATTAGAAAAATATCTAGAGTACAAAGTACACAATCTGAATGTCGAAAAATATAAAAAATGTCTAAAAAACGCGTTTAGTTTACAATTCGTTTACAAAATAGATGATAAATGTTCATAAATAGATG
>NZ_JAVVQU010000086.1:0-5118 GCF_036655075.1 Niameybacter sp.
AAAGTAGCTTAAAGTATATAATGACTTTAAGCTACTTTTGTATCAAGATAAATTAAATAGGTGAGGGAGAAAAGTAATGGGTGAACAGTTCAAAAATATAACACTTGAGCATATTGATGAGGAACATATTTGTTGTGCCATAGCAGATAAAAAGCATCAATGTGGTGTAACTAACAAAAAGGAATGGATGAGGGAAAGGCTTACAGAGGGACATGTATTTCGCAAACTTGATGTGAGAGGAAAAGTATTTATAGAATATGCACCACTTGAAAAGGCATGGATACCTATTTTAGGAGAGAATTATTTGTATATCTACTGTCTTTGGGTATCTGGTGCGTTTAAGGGGAAAGGGTATGGCAAAGCATTGTTGGAATATTGTATAGAGGATGCCAGAAGAAGTGGAAAATCAGGCATATGTATTTTAACTTCTAAGAAGAAAAAGCCTTACCTATCTGACAAAAAGTTTATTGAAACCTATGGTTTCAAGGTGGTAGATACAGTAGAGGCGTATGAGCTTTTAGCCCTATCTTTTGATGGTACGAAGCCTACATTTACTGAGCAGGTGAGGCATGGAAAGATAAATAGCAAGAGGTTGACCATTTATTATGGGCAGCAATGTCCTTTTATACCCCATTGTGTTGAGGAAGTAAGGAACTTTTGTGAGGCCCATCAAATAGATGTCAATCTTATAGAAATAGATAGCCTAGAAAAGGCAAAAGCAGTACCTTGTATTTTTAATAATTGGGCAGTATTTAAAGATGGAAAATTTGAGTCAGTCATGTTGCTCAATGAGGGGCATTTAAAAAAATGGTTTGCTTGTGATAAAGAGTAAAACAAGTTTAAAATATTACATATAAATATACGTTAATCTAAAATGATGTGGTAAAATGATAAATAGTTATGAGATAGATAGGAGAAAAATGATGCATACAATTTATCAGATAGGAATGCAAGAGACACTTTGCTATGCGGCAAGGGAGCTAGCAAGTTATCTTACACTTATAACAGGTGAAGATTGTTTTGAAATTCAAGTCAGAAAGGCGTATGAGGAAAACCTAGAAGGGATTTGGTTAGGAATAGATGAAGAACTAGGCCTTCAGCTTGAAGCCCCAGATCGGGTATTCGATGATGCAATAGCTATTAAAATCCAACAAGGCAAAGGATTTATTGCTGGAAGTAATCCAAGAAGTATATTAATTGGGGTGTATAGATTTTTGACAGAACTAGGCTGTAGATGGATTAGACCCTGTAAAGATGGTGAGGTACTGGTCTATAAGCCACTTGAAGCCATGAATGTCATGCTAGAAGATGCTGCGGATTTGAGACATAGAGGCATTGTCATAGAGGGAGCTAATAGCTACCAAAATGTTGTGGATTTGATAGAGTGGATGCCAAAGCTTGGGTATAATAGCTATTTCATTCAATTTAAGCATGCCTACGCATTTTTTAAACAATGGTATGCTCATGAAGAAAACCCTTTAAAAAGAAAAGAATTCTTTGATGATGAAATGGCAAAAGAATTTACGCAAGGACTAAGAAAAGAACTTCAAAAACGTGGACTGATTGAGCATGCAGTAGGTCATGGATGGACATGTGAAGCTATTGGGATTGAAGGACGTGGCTGGGGCGTAGAAGACGGTGTATTGACCGAAGCACAAAAAGAATGTCTTGCTTTAACAAAGGGAGAAAGACAGCTATGGGGAGGCATTCCTCTTAATACCAATCTATGCTATAGCGAAGAGCGTGTTCAAGCACAAATGACAGCTGCCGTTGTAGACTATGCCAAGGAGCATCCGAATGCAGATGTCCTTCATGTATGGGTAGCGGATGACTTCAATAATCATTGTGAGTGTGAGAAATGTGGTACACTGACACCTACGGATTGGTATGTTCAGGTACTCAATCGACTAGATGAGCAACTGAGCAAAGAAGGACTATCTACGCGTATTGCATTTTTATTATACTTTGAATTGCTATGGACACCTATTAAAGAAAGGCTACATCATCCCGAACGATTTGTGATGATGTTTGCACCCATCTCCAGAACATTTAATAAGTCCTATAAATCTCGTGAGCCACAGGAGAAAAAGGTGTCACGCTACCCACTTAATCAAGTTAAGCTGCCTTCTGAGGTAGAGGATTATAGACAGTTATTAGAAGAGTGGCAAGCGCTTTTTGCAGGAGATAGCTTTGACTTTGACTATCATCTCGGACGGGCTCATTATGGAGACCCGGGCTATTGTAAGATTTCACAAATCATTTCAGAGGATATTAAAGAACTAAAAGGCATGCAGCTCAATGGGCTTATGAGTTGTCAGGAACAAAGAGCCTTCTTTCCAACAGCACTGCCTAACTATACCATGGGAAAAACATTATGGGATACAAGCTTATCTTTTGAAGAGATTGCCGAAGATTATTTTAGGCATGCTTTCGGAGAAGAAGGAGATGTATGTCAGGCTTACCTTGAAAACATTTCAGCGGCCTTTGAAATTGACTACTGGCATTTAGGTGGAGGCAAGGTGGACGAGTCCTTTGCAAATCAGGTTGCCAGTGCACAAGAGATTGTACATAACTTTAGAGAAGTAGTCATGCGTCACAAACCACACTTGTCAAAGACACAAGCATTATCATGGAAGTATTTGGTGTATCATCTAGACTATACAGAATTACTCGCTGCAGCTTTTGAAGCGAAGGCAAGAGGACAAAAAGAATTAGCTGATGAAAAATGGACGGCCTTTGCAGATTATATTTGTGAAAATGAAGATGAACTACAAAGCGTGCTAGATGTATTTAGGATTTTAAGACTTGGTGGATGGCTTGGCGGTTTTGTTAGACACAACGTAGGAGAAAGAAAGTAAAATTCTAATAAAAGTAGAGGAATAAATAATGAAAAAAAGAAAAAATGTGATATTAATTTTGTCTGACCAACAACGCTATGATACTGTCAGTGCCTATAGATTGAATGACATTTGCAAAACACCACGTATTGATGCACTTGCAGAAGAAGGAATGAAGTTTACCAATGCGTTTACCTCATCGGCTATTTGTGCACCAGCAAGAGCAAGTGTAATGACAGGGCTTTATCCACACAACCATGGGGTTATTGATAACTTTACAGATATTCAAGAAGGTATTCCACTTTTAGGAGACTGTATGAAAGCCCAAGGGTATTTTTGTGGCTATGCAGGGAAGTGGCACGTGTCACCCTTTAGAACACCGGAGGAATGTGGATTTGACGAAGGAAAGCCTTTTATGGGTTATGGATTCCCTGGAAGTGGTGTGTTTTCACAACTGAAGTTTGATCAGCCCCCTACTAATGCGCCTAATCATTATGAGGAATACCTTAAAGCAAATAGATTTACACCAGATATTTCCCATGGCTTCTTAGGGAATAATCCAGCACTTCAAATTCAAGAGATGTATGCTAAGCATGAAGGACCGGTAGAAAGTACAATTGAGTATTATGTGGCACAAGAGGCGAACAGACTTATTAAAAAGGCAAGTGAGCAAGAAGAACCCTTCTTCATTTGGGCAAATTTCTGGGGGCCACATTCCCCAAGTATTGTACCAGAACCTTATTACTCTATGTACAATCCAAAAGATATTAAAGAACACCCAAGTTACAAAGAAACTTTTGAGAATAAGCCTTATGGGCATTATCTTTCTGAGAAAATGTGGGGACTTGGTGACTACGGCTGGGAAGGTTTTGCCGATATTATTAGTAAATACTATGGTCACTGTACAATGATTGATGATATGGTGGGGATGATGGTAGATCAATTGAAAGCACTGGGGATTTATGAAGATACAATTATTATTTATAGTGCAGACCATGGAGATTGCTTAGGCGCACATAAGTTAATTGAAAAAGGTGCATTTACTTATGATGAAATCTATAGAATTCCAATGGTGGTTAAAGGTGCAGGCACTCAAGATAATGAAAGTTTTGTCTATCTTCAAGAATTGATGCCAACGTTACTAGATATTGCAGGAACAACACCACAAAAGCCAGTAGATGGACAGAGTATTTTGCCACTGATGATGGGTGAGCAAGTAAGTAATGGTAGAACAGAAGTTTATGGAGAGTATCACAATCACTTCTATGTATCAAGACAACGTATGGTAAGAGATAATAAATATCAATTTACCTTTAATGAAAGTGAAAAAGGGGAATTGTATGATTTTGAAAAAGATCCTTATCAATTACATAATGTATGCTATGACGAAAGCTATCAAGAAATTAAACAAGTGTATGCAGAAAAGTTAGCACAACATATGAATGCTACAAACGATCCAGCACGCATTTGGTTTAATCGTATCAAAGCTTTTTATTAAAAAGAATGTATAGAGCATTCAGCTTAGCAATAAATGTAAAAGGTAGTTGCAAGTGTATAGTAAAAGGTACAAGTGTTACACTCCCCTCATATAATAAGCATATAAAGTCAAAGATTTTGGGGGAAAGTGCAGTGAAAATTAATAATGAGGGCATTGCTTTAATTAAACAATTCGAAGGATGTAGTTTGAAAGCCTATAAACTTGAAGGTGAGCAATATTATACAATAGGGTATGGGCATAGCTTTGATAATAGGATTACAGCAACGACTGTATGGACGCAGAAACAAGCAGATGAAAATCTTATTAATGATTTACAAAAATATTGTAATAATGTAGATGAAATAGCAGTCAAAAAATTTAAAAATCTAAATAGTAATCAATGTAATGCTTTAATGTCCTATTGCTATAACAGAGGGCCCGGGGGATTACGTGAACTTGTGGAGCATTCTAATACAATAGAGGAGCTTGGACATAATATGGTTGTCTATTGGGGGAAAGCAATGCGCTATAAAGATGGTTTAGTAAGGCGTCGTAAAAGCGAAGCAAGTTTATTCTTTAAAGTAGTTTAAATAGAGGTTAGTAGCCTTAATCAAGATTGTAAATAATAGAAAGGCCAAAAAGCTCAAGTCCCATTTGATGAAAAAGGGGGCTTGAGCTTTTTTTTGTACAGTAGTGATGAATAGTTATTAGTGTGCCACCTTGTAGAGAGGTGAAAATAAATAATATAAAAATACTTGAATTTATTAAAAAATAAAATATAATTATTGAGAATACAGCAATTTT
>NZ_JAVVQU010000087.1:0-4876 GCF_036655075.1 Niameybacter sp.
AATATATGCAAAAAAGAGGTGCCACAAAACTAGTTACCTAGTTTTGCGACACCCCTTTTTTCATTTATAATGAAATTAAGCTCTTGTTACGTTTTCTGCTTGTGCTCCACGAGGACCTTTTGTAACATCGAAGTTTACTCTTTGTCCTTCTTCAAGAGATTTGAATCCATCTCCTTGGATTGCTGAGAAATGTACGAAAACGTCATCTCCGTCTGCTCTTTCAATAAAACCAAAACCTTTTTCTGCGTTAAACCATTTAACTGTACCTGTCATTTGAGGTACCTCCTAATTTTTTATTTCTGTAATCAATAGGAAATAAAAAATTTCACATATTATTACAGATTATATTGAGTAAATAGCTATAATCTCTAATAGTATGTGAAATAATATTCAGTAACATATAAAATTTATAAATATCGACCTATAGTTATATAATAACCCATATCATATAACTTGTCAATGCTTTTTACTACTTATAAAACTTTTAATTTTATATCTTGGGCCTTGTTAGATTATATTGAGGATATAGTACAAAAAGATGGCCCCTTCGACTGAAGGGGCTAATTCGCGTGACAGAATAACTATGTATTGAATCCCATTAGAAAAACTGTTGTGCTACAGATAATACTTGTTATTCACATTGAGGCATATATGATTCTGCATCTCTAATCCACTTAATTACTTCTCCTTCAATATCTACACAGTCAACCTAATAATCTGGTGTATATCCTTCGCCTTCTTTAGATTTACTCAAAAATTTTTAGAAGGAATGCCTAATACTATAAAAGAATTTTTCAAAGCAAATGCTTGTACTTCACCAAATAGTCCCATCCCACATGTGTTTTCTCCAATCAATACATTATTTTTTATGCACTTAGAATAGCCTACAGCATTTTCTGCCGAGGAACCTGTCTTACTATTAATGATTGTATAAATTTTCCCTGAAAATGTTCCTTTTAAAAAATTTACTTCTTTCTCAAGATTAAATACCCATTCAATATGCGGTTTCTCTCTAGTCTATTAACTTATAAATTATCTATTACTTGAATTAACTATTTGATGGGTTGATTTACAATTTTATCATATTGATTTCAACTTCATCTGGGCAACCTTTAAATCCCATACTTTCATATAGATGTATAGCATGTTCATTACATTCATCTGCCATTAAAAATGCTCTGGTTGCTCCAACAGTTTTACCATATTGATATGCTTGCTTAATCAGTTCTCTGGCAATACCTTTTCTTTGATAGTTTGGATGAACAGCTACTTCTCTTAACCATAAAATTGCTCCTTTTTCACTTTCATGTGCATATGTAGCAATACAAATAGCTCCTACTACGTTAGTATTTAGTCTTTTTACGAGGATCGTACTATTTATCGCATGACTTGGTAACGCAGGTTCTCTGCCTTCCACCCATTGTCTAACCCATTCCGTTGTTTGTCCTGAGAAACCTCTACTTTGTCCTCGACAAGCTAATGTTACCTCAGATACTTTATCATATTCATTGGCTTGAATTTTATCTATGTCCACTTTTGTATCTGCTAAGTTTATGCTTTCAGAGAAATAATCATTCCATACTGCATACATCTCAAAATCTGCTTGTTTTAAAGGATTTACCCACTCTTTGGGAATAAATGTAATAAGGACATCTGTATTTTCACTATTCATAGCTTTTAGTAAAATTTCTACTCTATTACATGCCCAATGATATTGATTTAATTTGTCCTCTGAGTTATAACCATATATCAGGATAATATTTTCATCATTATACAAAATATTATAAGTTTTAATGCTCTCAAATTCTGTATATTTTAGGGAATTATATTTGAAATCATCCAATCTACTTTGTATCTTTACGTATTCATCTTTTGTAATCATAATGCCTCCTACTTTTAATAAGTCCTAATTTACTGGAATAAACAAATATCTATTGAACTAAACTGCTATCGCAGTGGCTGTCTAAACTTGTAATCACTGCATCACTTAAATCTATTATAATCTTTAAATTATATATTTTATATACTTATCCTTCAAAATTCAGAAGTACTCAAAGTACAAATCTATTTTGAAGGAGTTTTTTTATGACACAAGAAGAAGTTTTAGAGAAGTTAGCGACTGATATACGATTACGGGGGATGAGTGAAAAAACAGTTGTATCCTATTGTGCCCAAGCATCATTTTTTATGAGGTACTTTAATAGGCCAGCTGATGAAATGGTTGAAAAAGAGTTTAGGATTTTTCTTGAGTATCTTAACCGTGAGAGACATCTTAAACCAACTACTTTTAATAATTATAATAGTGCATTACGTTTTCTTTTTGAGGTAACACTTGAACAAAACCTGAATTATAAGCGTATTCCTAGAAAAAGGCTTCCCAATAAAATTCCCAATGCATTAACAAGATCAGAAATATTAACTTTTTTACAAGTAATTGATGACCCACGTTACAAAGCTATTTTTTCTATTACCTATGGTTGTGGACTTCGCTTATCTGAAGTTCAAAAACTACGTATACAAGATGTAGATAGTACGCATATGCGTTTATTCATTTATCAGGGGAAAGGACAAAAAGATAGATATGTCCCTTTGGCCCCATCATCTCTTGAATTGCTTAGAGAATACTACAAAACAACTCGCCCCAAACACCCTCTAGGATATCTTTTTCTTAGTCGTTATGGGGATGATTGTCTTTCAGGAGCGCAATACAGGAAGCCTTTAGAAAATACTATGCTCTATCAGGTATTAAATGTTATGCAACCGTTCATACCTTGAGGCACTCTTATGCAACTCATCTTATGGAAGATGGTGTTAACATCTTCTTTATACAAAGACTTTTAGGTCATTCTACACTTGTAACAACAATGAGATACCTTCGTATTGCCCATACCGATCCTCATGAAAACCAAAAGATTAATCTACTAAATGTTAGATATTTTCATGTGGTTTTTACACTTCCTCAAGAACTTAATCCTATCATCTATCAAAAACAAAAATCACTTTATAATCTCATGTTTTAGGCTGTATCAGAAACACTACAAGAGCTGGGTCTTCATAAAAAGTATCTTGGTGCAAAGCTTGGTTTTTCTTGTGTACTTCATACATGGGGGCAAACCCTTATGTATCATCCTCATATACATTGCATTATTCCAGCTGGTGGATTAAATAGCATGAATAAATGGGTTCATTCTAGATAAAAGTTTTTTCTTCCAGTTAAAGTACTTTCTAAAAAATTTAAAGGTAAATTTCTTGCACAGCTAAAAACAAAACAACTGTCTTTTCGTGGGAAACAATTCTATTTACAAGATCCAATAAATTTCAAAAAACTACTAGATAAGTGTTATCAAAAAGAATGGATAGTTTACTGTAAACCACCATTTAAAAATGCCTCTTGTGTAGTAGAGTATCTTGGGCGTTATACACATCGAGTAGCTCTCTCAAACAACCGCATTTTAAAACTACAAGATGGACAAGTATCTTTTAAATGGAGAGACTATAAAGATCATAAAAAAGAAAAAGTAATGGTGCTCTCAAGTGAAGAATTCATCCGTCGTTTTCTTACACACATTTTACCTACGAGATTTATGAAAATCCGACATTACGGTTTTTTATCAAGTCGAGGTAAACAGTTTAGCCTGCCTTTATGTAAGAAGTTAACTCACACTAAAATTCAGGATAAAGCAAAAGCTTCCACCGAAGATCTCCTTAGAAAGATACTTGGTAGAAGCCCTAACCTTTGCCCTTGTTGTGGTTATGATAAGCTCCACCATTATGGCTTACCACCACCTAAATACCCTAATTAAATATATTTTCCTTCTTGCCCCTTAAATGGGGAGGGGGGAACTATGTTTAGTTTTGCCTATAAAGGGGTATTATCATACAATCTAGTCAGAAATTTTCAAAATTTTTACGGACAACTTCTTATTTTAGAGAGAAGTAAGAAGTTCCTTTCCCCATAGCTATTCTAAAGTTCCGCAGTTATAGTTCAATGATAGTTATCTAAACTTTGGCGGTGGCTTTCTAAACTTAAAGCGAGTGCATCACGTGAGCACTCACTTTTTGGCCGCCAAACTTCAGATAACTTACTATTTATTTTGTTAAATTTATTTCTTCATCACTGAGCCAAAAATTACTTTTTTCATCTCCTTCATCTCTCCATAAATTATCTAATTATTTTTCTCGACTAGTAAATACATTTGTTCTATAAAGGTATCAATCTCATCTTTACCAGAAATAACCTTATAACATTGATTACCAATATTCAAAGAGTGTACATGCTTCTTATTTATTTCTTCACGAATAATATTTATTCTTAAATTCTTATAAGTACCGGTTTCTTTAGTCTCATTGATTCTAGGGCGAAGATCAATCCATGTATAACCTATTGCTGTATCCTTTTCTTTAAAAGGCCCTTGTACTTTTACATTTGGAAATAGTTCTTCCATATTTAAATCAATCTTATCAGTAGTAAAATGATGGGTATCAAATGTATCAAATTCAGCAATCTGGTACTCATTAGTTTCTTGCCAAAGTTCTTTAGGCATAACATTTCGAAGTGATTGTGGACGATAACGAATAGCAACCATCATAGAAACTATGACACTAAGCATTAAAAATAGGTATATTCTTTTTTTCTCATAATAAACGCCTCACTTGAGCAATTATTTATTTTAAAACTTCTTATCATAAGTCTAAATATTTCAACACCCGATTTACTTTACATTTTTTATTTTTATATAATTCTATATAGATTATCTCGATTAGTCTAACAAATCCAATACAAAAAGGCTACTTCTTATTTCTAAGAAATAGCCTTTTAAGGAATTGCGGAGTCAGGACTTGAACCTGAGACCTTCGGGTTATGAGCCCGACGAGC
>NZ_JAVVQU010000088.1:0-4853 GCF_036655075.1 Niameybacter sp.
AAATAGATGATAAATGTTCATAAATAGATGTTATTATATTACACGAACGGACAAGTAATATGAAAATATTACTTTGGGAGTAATTTTTTGTTACTTTTATTCCCCTAAACCCTTGATTAGATAAATGTAAAGATTCCGTATTTGCATCATTTCTAAACTCCCCTAAACATATAATTACACATAAAAGTAACAAAATTATTTCCGTAAATAGCAAACCCTTACAAAACTCTATTTTAAGACATCACATTTCCCCAATGTGATGTCTCTTTTTTTTGTCTTAAAGAGTTAACAGATATGTTTGAAAAAATATATAAAATACTCACTTATCTAACTTGACAGCATGAAATACCCGTTATAGCATAAAGATAGACTTGTTTTTTAAAAGAAAGAGGGTGTTGCTGATGGGGACAGATCAATGGAAGAAAATAATGCGTATAGGGTATTTGCTAGTTGCTGTACTAGGGGGGTATCTCTTCTTTAAATATATACTTGAACTTGTTTTGCCGTTTGTAATAGCTTGGATTTTAGCAAGCTTGTTAAATCCTTTTGTAACATTATTAAAAAGACACCTTAAAGTTCCAAGAGGCGTGGGGACACTTCTATCCATGGTAACAGTACTAACGGGTGTTATGGGCGTTATAACAGTAATTATTAGGCAGTTGTGGCAACAAATTGTTGGTTTTGCGGCTGCTTTTCCTAATTATGTTAGTCAAATACAAGCTACACTAGAAAGTGTACAAGTACAGTTCCAAGGGGTTATGGATATGTTGCCTTTGCCAGAGGCTATACAGTCCTTGGAGGACCTTGTACAAACAGTGTTAGCTAATATTAGTGGTTTTGCAGAAGTTATAACAAGTACAGCAGGTGTAGTAACTAAGGTACCTAATGGCATTTTCTTTGTAATAGTAGTGCTTATAGCTACTTTTTTCATGACTAAGGATAGAAAAATGATTAAAGATTTTGTTAAGGCTCAGATGTCTGAAAAAGTAATTGATAAAATAGTGCTTTTACAAAATGGGCTTAAAAAAGCATTAGGGGGATATATTAAGACACAACTTATTTTGATGTGTTTTACTTTGGTCATTTGCTTTGTTGGATTACTTGTTTTGCAAAGGCCCTATGCTCTGTTGATTGGTATTGGGATTGCTCTTTTGGATGCATTGCCTATGTTTGGGAGCGGTGCGGTACTTATTCCTTGGTGTTTGTTTCATTTGATATCAGGGAATGCTGTGTTAGCAATAGGGCTTATTGCAATATATGGGATTATAGTAGTAATAAGACAAATTATGGAACCGAAGGTACTATCTAGTCAAATTGGCGTATATGCTTTAGTAACACTTATGGCTATGTATATTGGATTTAAGACTATAGGGGTATTTGGACTTATATTAGGACCTATAGTTGCGGTGATGCTTAAAACTTTGCAAGCGATAGGAGTGCTGCCAATGTTTAAAATGGCAGGAGAAGAAGCTCAGAAAAGTCATGAGATAGAGGAGCAATTTAAACTAGAAGAAAAAATTCAAGTTATTAAAAAGCTAATTCAGAAAAATAAAGATAAGGAGTAGGAAATGGATATGAAAAAGATTCATGTTAATGAAGTTATTGAGAAAATAAGAATGGCATGCATAGAAGCAAATTATAAATTACCGAATGATATGCTTAAAGTATTAGAGGATAAAGTGCAACAAGAAAGCAATGAGTTAGGAAAAGAAATTCTTAAAGATATTTGTAAAAATGCATATCTAGCTGAAAAGGAATCTATTCCTATATGTCAGGATACAGGTACGGCAGTAGTTTTTGTGAAGTTAGGACAAGCAGTTTCTATAGAAGGTGGACTTTTGAGTGAAGCTATCAATGAAGGTGTTAGAAGAGGATATGAGGAAGGTTATTTAAGAAAGTCTATAGTAGAGAATCCGATTTATAGAAAAAATACAGGAGACAATACGCCTGCTATTATTCATTATGACCTAGTTTCAGGTGATGAGATTGAGATGATTGTCGCGCCTAAGGGTGGTGGGAGCGAGAATATGAGTAAGGTCTATATGCTTACGCCTTCTCAAGGTATCGAAGGGGTAGAGCAAGCAGTATTAGAAACAGTTCGATTAGCAGGCTCTAATGCTTGCTTGCCGATGGTAGTTGGTATAGGAATAGGTGGAAACTTTGAACAAAGCACATTGCTTGCAAAAAAAGCACTTATGCGCTCTGTAGGTGAAGGAAACAAGGATAAGCGTATGCAAGCAATAGAAGTAACACTTTTAAAAAAAATTAATGCTTTGGGTATAGGGCCACAAGGTTTGGGTGGAGAAACTTCTGCGTTGGCTGTACACATTGAGGATTATCCTTGTCATATAGCTTCTATGCCGTTAGCTGTCAATATAGGCTGTCATGTAAATAGGCATGTAACAATAAGGTTTTAGGAGGTTAAGTGATGAAAAAAGTTCAAATACCAATGACACATAAGCAGGCTAAAAGTTTGAGAGTAGGAGAGCGTCTTTTGCTTAGTGGGATAATGTATACAGCAAGGGATGCTGCGCATAAGAGATTAGTAGAAGATGCGAAAGAAGGAAAAGTACTGCCTGTTGAGTTGAAAGAAATTGCTATTTACTATGCAGGGCCAGCACCTGCAAAACCAGGGCATATAATAGGTAGCTGTGGGCCGACTACAAGTGGGCGTATGGATGCATATGCACCATGGATGATGGAACAAGGGCAAACTGTGATGATAGGAAAGGGTTTGCGTAATCAAAGTGTTATAGATGCTATGAAAATATATGGCAGTGTATATTTAACAGCAGTAGGAGGGGCGGGCGCGCTACTTTCTAAATGTGTGAAAGGTATGGAGTGTGTAGCTTATGAAGAGTATGGTGCAGAAGCTATCTATAAATTAGAAGTAGAGGATTTTCCAGCTATCGTAACGATTGATAGTGAAGGGGATAATTTATATATAAGGTGTTAAGAAAAAATGTAGTGAGTAAAATGACATTAAAGATTTATTGACTTAATACAGATTTAGAACATGGATAAAAATCTTAAAATTAAGGGGTGTAATATGAGAATTTATTTTAAGAAAGTTATGGCTGTTGTAAGTATTGCAGGTGTGTTGGTAATAAGTGGATGTCAAAAGGTTGGGAGTGTAAATCCGATAGAGATAGCTGCCTTGAATGGTCCAACAGGGATAGGGATGGTTAAGCTTATGTCTGACCAAGAAAATGTATCTAAAAAATATAATATAAATTTATATGAAAGTCCAGATGAAATAGTGGGAAAAGTGGTAAGTGGTGAAGTTGACATAGCTTGTGTACCATCGAATATGGGCGCTGTTTTATATAATAAAACAGATGGTGAAGTTGAACTATTAGGAACCAATACATTAGGTGTGTTATACATAGTAGAAAATGGGGATAGTATTCAAACAGTGGAGGATTTGAGAGGTAAGACAATTCTTTCTAGCGGAAAAGATAGTACACCTGAATTTGTTTTAAATCACATATTAGAGGCGAATGGTATAGATCCTGCAACAGATATAAATATAGAGTTTATGGGAAGTCATGCAGATATAGCATCCAAAGTAGTAACGGAAGAAGGAAGTATTGCATTGCTTCCGCAACCTTTTGTAACAACAGTATTAGCTAATAATGAGCAGATGAAGGCGGCTCTTGATGTGAATGAAATATGGAAAAATGCTGAGAATATGGATTTGCCAATGGGTATTATGATAGGTAAAAAGGTGTTTGCTATGGAGGAGTCAAAACAATTAAAAAATTTTCTTAAAGCTTATGAGCAATCAGTTAAATTTGTGGTAAATAATCCAAAGCAAGCGGCAGCATTAACTGTGGCATATGGGATTATACTTGATGTTGAAATAGCGAAGAAGGCTATACCTGCTTGTAATATTGTGTATAAAGATGCGGAGGGATCTCGTGAAATGCTCACTAAGTTTTATGAGATTCTGGGTGCTGCGAATCCTAAATCTATAGGGGGTAAAGTGCCAGATGAAGCCTTCTATGCTTCAACAAAGTAAACAAGTGGTAAAAAAAGGATTTATTATTTTTATTTGGATTATGGTATGGCAATGTGTGCATAGTTTTGTGGGGAAGGATATTTTGGTGCCTTCCCCTTATGCAACTCTAAATAAACTATTGGAGTTAATGGAAGAAGTTAGATTCTATCAAGAGATTCTTTTGACGTTTTATAGAGTAGGAATGGGTGTTGCTTTGTCGGTAGGAATAGGTTGCTTGAGCGCGCTTGGAGCATGCTTCTTTAGATGGTTTAGAGAAATACTGGCACCTTTAATTATTTTGCTAAAGAGTACACCTGTTATTGCGATTATTATATTAGCGCTTTTGTGGTTTTCCAAAGATACTGTACCAATTTTTGTTTGCTTTTTAATGTGCTATCCCGTAATGTATACCAATGTATTAAAGGGGCTTCAATGTGTGGATCAAGAATTGTTAGAGATGGTCAAGGTATTTAATGTGAAACGAAGTCAGGTGATTAGGGCTGTGTATATGCCTCAGGTAAAGCCTTATATAGAAGCTGGTTTGGGTATGGTAGTTGGATTGAGTTGGAAAGTGGTTATTGCAGCAGAGGTGCTTGCGGTACCTAGGTACTCTATGGGATACAACTTGCTAAGTGCGAAATCTTATTTGGAAACAGAGACCTTATTTGCTTGGGTAGTGGTTATTGTGGTGCTTAGTGGATTATGTGAATATGGAGTCATGCGCTTGCTTGAAAGGAGAAAGAAATGATACAGGTTAAAGGACTGTTAAAAAAATATGATCAAGGTACTCTGTATGAAAATTTTGATATTGAATTTGAATCTGGGAAAGTAAGTGTTTTATTAGGTGCATCAG
>NZ_JAVVQU010000089.1:0-4790 GCF_036655075.1 Niameybacter sp.
AGATTTCGTTAAAGTTGGTACAAAAAATACAGAAGATCTTCCAAACGCTGCTGCAGCTAAAGAAATCGTATTAACTGTAGGTTCTAAAGAATACACAGTAAACAAAGAAGCTAAAACAGCTGATGCTGCTGCTTACATCGATGCTAACAACAGAACTATGGTTCCAGTTAAATTCATCGCTGAAGAATTCGGTAAACTTGACTTCGGTACTGTAAACGGTGTTGGTACTGTAACAGTATTCAAAGATGGCGCTGTTCTTCAATTCCAAAACGGTTCAAACATCATGAACAAAAATGGAATCGCTATCCCAATGGATACAGCAGTAGTTATCAAAGATGGTAGAACATATGTACCATTCAAATATGTTGCTGATGGTCTTGGAATCGGATTCAGCTTCGATCCTGCTACAAAATCAATCACATTCACAAACCAAGTTAAATAATTTGTGATTTGTATATAAAAAGCAACTCCTTCGGGGGTTGCTTTTTTGCGTTTAGAGATGATTATTTCTGCAAGAATATGCTATAATACAAGTTATGAAACAATATAGAGATAAAGAGGTGAGTGAATGGTTCAAAAGGAAAAAGAAGTTCAAGGTAAGTATACCTTCAATTTTAAGTGGATACTATTTGTACCGATTATGGCATTGTTAGGGGTTGTGCCGCTTATTGTTAGACTTGTTAAGACCGATATTCCAGCTGAATATATACTTTATATAACAGGTAATAATATTGATTTCTTTGCCCAATACAAAGCGCAGGCTATTGTAGCCTTAGTGATTGTGATGGGTGTTATCTTGTTCTTAACATGGAAAAAGGAAGATATAAAAAGAGATAAGGTATCTTATCTTTATTATGGAATGTCAGCGCTCTTTATAGTCATGACACTTTTATCAGGATTATTATCTTCTTACCGAGAGGTAACCACCTGGGGACTGCCTAATCATGCAGAAGGTATGGTGATTCTCATTTGTTATATCATCATGATGCTTTACACTTATTACTGTGTGAAAGAAAAGAGAGATTATAAGTTTATTCTTATTCCACTAGGATTTTTGGTCATCTGTCTAACTGTTATTGGATACTTCCAATATGTTGGTAAAGACCTGTTTATGACGGAGTGGGGAAGTAAACTGATTATTCCAGAGCATTATGCAGAAGATAGAGGCATGTTGAAAGGGCTGTATAAAGATAAAAATATATATGGTACACTCTTCCACTATAACTATATGGGAAGTTTTGCGGCAATGATGGTACCACTATTTATTACTTTAACCTGTTTTATGAAGGGATATAAAAGTAAGATTGTATATGGTATATTAAGCTTGTGTAGCTTATTTTTACTTTTTGGAAGTACCTCACGTGCAGGATTGATAGGGGTTGCTTGTAGTGTACTTGTGTTTGTCGTTGTATTTGGAAGAGGCTGTCTGAAGTATTGGAAGGGTATACTCATTGTAGCGGCTATTGGCGTTGTAAGTATAGTGGGACTTAATAGTGCAACGAATGGAAGTATCTTCTCAAGAATCCCTACATTAGTAGCAGATATAAAAGGGATGTTTCAGCCTACTCAAGAAAATGTGGATTATAAGGCTAACTTGCCTCTTCAAGGTATTGAGCAAGCAGACGGTAAGCTGACATTGAATATGCAAGGTCAAGCACTTACTCTAAGTATGACAGAAGAAGGGCCTAGATTTGAAGATGAGACAGGTACACAAGTTGTGTATATTTACATGGACTTAGGGCAAGGGGCAAAATACTTTACACAAGAGCCTAAGTTTGAAGATTGGATCTTCCATGTGAAACAATTAGAAGGTAAAAACTATCTTGTATTAGCTTACCAAAATACTAAAGTGCTGACTTTAGGGATGAGCGAGCAAGGGATTGAGCTAGTGGATGACTACACCTATGAACCTAAAGCATTTGTAGAACCGCCAGCTATAGGATTTAAAGGCAAAGAAAGAATGGGTTCAGCAAGGGGCTATATTTGGTCTAGAAGTTTACCTTTGTTAAAAGAGACCTTACTCATCGGATTTGGGCCAGATGCTTATGCCTTCGCGTTTCCACAAGATGATGTATTAGGCAAATGGGCTGCTTATGATACGCCAAATATTGTTGTAGATAAGCCTCATAATCTCTATTTACAGATTGCACTCAATCAAGGTGTTGTTGCACTTGTTGCATTCTTGGTTTTAGTAGGCACTTATGTTGTTCAAGCTGTTAGATTGTATGGATTTAAGACAGGCTATAGTAAAGTGGAGATACTAGGGGGTGCAGTGTTATTAGCAATAGTCGGGTATTTGGGAGCTGGTATCTTCAATGACTCAGTGGTACCCGTTGCACCAATCTTTTGGATCTTACTAGGTGTAGGGATGGCAACCAACTTTATGGTTGCAAAAGAACAAAAGAGTGGACGTGCAAAAGTTGCACATGCCACTATTCATATGAAGACCAAAAAACATATGTAAATGTGATTATGTAAGAAGTATCTTTTGAGGTGAAATTTGAATAGGAGGAGATAAGAAATGCAATTAACAGTTCAACAAATTCAAGAAATTAAAAAATATCCTAACTCTATTTATACTCAAATCAAACAAGAATTTCTTTATCATTCTAATAAGATTGAGGGCAGTACGTTCACAAGGGAAAACTTAGCGAGCTACTTAGACCAAAAGATTATTGAAGGCTCTCATAAAGTCGATGATGTGTTTGAGACCATCAACTCAGTTGATCTCTTTGACTTCACAGTGGATACACTCAGCGAGCCACTTACAAAAAGGCTCATATTGGAATATCATAGAATGCTCAAGTTGAATACAAGAGATGCTGAATATGGTTTTTCAGGGTGTTGGAAGAAGATACCGAACTATATCAGTGGATCTAAAGCTCAAGTGGCGCAGCCTTATGAAGTGGATGCTAAAATAGAAGAATTACTAAGTTGGTGGGAACAGTGTGAGAAAGCGTTTGAAGATATTGTTGCTTTCCATGTGCAGTTTGAATCTATACATCCTTTCCAAGATGGAAATGGTCGTGTAGGTAGATTTATTATGCTTAAGCAGTGCCTAGAAAATGGTGTAGGCTTAATTGCCATTGATGAAAAGTATGAAAAGCAATATAAAGAAGGCTTGCAAAAGATGCAAACTATGCAAGATATGAGTGATTTATTAGAAGTACTCAAAAAATGTCAGGAATTCTTATCAGATAAAACTGTAGAACTTTCCAATACGATTAAGTGTTTGGAGCAATCTTAGGTCAAACAATATGATAAAAAGCATGTATTCCCTCAAATCAGTAGGGATACATGCTTTTTATCATATTAGTATGCATTTTTATTAATAAAACCTTTGAAGACAGTGAGTAAAATAATCTTCAAATCAAAGCTAAAAGTCCAGTTTTCAATATAATAGAGGTCATGTTCAATGCGACCTTCGATAGATGTATCCCCTCTAAATCCAGTGATTTGTGCCCAACCTGTAATGCCAGGACGGACTTGGTGTTTCACCATATAGCGAGGAATGGTTTCTTTGAACTTATCAACAAAGTAAGGTCTTTCGGGTCTAGGTCCTACAACAGACATATCCCCTTTTAAGACATTGAAGAATTGTGGGAGCTCATCAATGCTTGTCTTACGTATGAAACTGCCCCACTTTGTCTTGCGTGGGTCATTGGGCGTAGTCCATTTGTTCTTTTCTTCGGATTTTGATTGAACACGCATGGAACGAAACTTGTACATATTGAAGCTTTGGCGATTAAGGCCAACGCGTTCTTGCTTGTAAATGATAGGGCCTGGCGAGGTGAGTTTGGTCATAACAGCGGCAAAGATAAGGAGGGGGCTGGTCAATATAATAGCTACTAGTGAAAAGAGGATATCAAAGCTACGCTTGATAAAGCTTTTAAAGACATTATCAAGTGGTACATGACGGATATCAATAACAGGTAGACCATCTAAGTCATCCATATAAGGCTTAGCAGGGATGTACTGATGATAATAAGGAATAATCTGTGTTTTGATGCCAGCCTTTTCACAGGCTTGAAGAATATGACCCAGTTCACTAAGATCTGCACCGGATACACCTACAATGGCGATGTCGATGGATTTGGTAGTAAGGATTTCTTCTAAGTCAGCAACTTGTCCAAGAACAGGATAGCCTTTGAATTTCTTTATAGGGCTTCCACTAGAAGGAATAATTCCAACAATGTTGTAGCCCCAGTGAGGATTTCTTTTAGTTTTGTCTAAGAAGAGTGCACTGCTATCGGTTGCACCGATGACAAGGCAATGCTTCAAGTTGTACCCGAGCCTGCGGTACTTCTTAAGGATTAGACGAATCCCTATACGTACACTAATCGTAGCACATGTGTTGAGAATAAAGAAAATAATAAGTGTCCCACGAGAGAAATGAATGACCTTGAAGGTAAAAAGCCCAACCATTAAGAGGATACTTGCTAAGATATTGGTCTTCACAATGGAAGAAACTTCAATGTGAAAAGGCTTCGTGCGTCTGGTACTATAGATGTCAAAGATGTTATATAAGCTAAAATAAACAGGGATACACAAGATGACAGGTTTTAAAGATTCAGCTAAAGATAATGAAATCGTACCATTATCTAATAAGTAAAATCGAATGCAGTAAGCAACTATATATGAAATAATGATAAGTAAGAGGTCTAGAAAAACTTGTAGACGATTTAAATACCGTTGGTTTTCTCTAATCATAAAATACTCCTTTGTATATAAAGTCCTAATATAATTATACTATATTCTAACGGAAAGAACAAAAGGAGACATGGAAATTT
>NZ_JAVVQU010000090.1:0-4784 GCF_036655075.1 Niameybacter sp.
ATAATTCAAAAACAATTAAATATATAAAAATATTATATCAAACAAAACAACATGTATATAGCCTAAAAGTATTCGAATAATAGTTGAATGGAAAGGATATTTGGTATAATAAAAGAAAACAATGCCAAAGAGGACAGTAGGAGCTCAACAAATGAATTTATATGACAGACTCATTAAGCTACAAGAAATCGAACATGCTTTTTCTGAGTGGGAAGCATATCGCCATCAAGTAACAGAATTTATTATTAAGGATACGTCACCAGAGCATACCCTTGCTATCTGTGGGGCAGGCAGATGCAATGATTTAGATTTAGAGCGATTAACGAAACATTTTAAACAAGTGATTCTAGTGGATAAAGATGTGCCAAGTATGGAAGCTGCTAGGTATAGGTACAACTTAGAAAAAGATTCCAACTTGAAAATGCAAGTAGCAGACTTTGTCGGGATTGGTGATGACGCTTATAGAGACTATGTGGATACACTGATCGAAGCTGTACGTAAAAAGGGAATACAGACAGATTTAGAAGACTTAGTCAAATTAGCCTTAAAGCAACTTCAAAGCTTAGAAGGGCAAATACTTACAACTCCTGTAGAGTTGGGCATAGCAAGTTGTGACGTTATAGTGGCATTAGGGGTACACAGTCAATTACTCAACATGCTTGAATGGATTTGGACGATTGTTCTTGAAACCATCAGACAAGAAGAGGTGAGTGTAAGGGATAAGATTAAGATGATGAATCGCTTGGCAATAGAAAAATTTAATGATACACTCTTTAGACATGCCAAGAAGCAATTAGTGATGGGATTTGAAGTAGGAAGGGCTGGACAAGAGGGAAGCATTCAAGGTGCAATACAAGGACTTGAAGATATGTCCCATTATGAAGCATCTGGGGAGGTACAAGGTGTAGATACACTGGAGGTGCAGTGGCCTTTTGATGAGAAACAAAATAAGATGTATTACATGCAAATTAAGAAATTTAGCTTAGGAAGGGATTAGAACACCTGAACGCTACCTTGCATATCTTGTCGAAATGATTATAATTAAAGATATTGTAATAAACACACTAGAGTACTTACATGAAGGAGTCCTTATGAATACATTATATGAACTTTTTAAAATCGACCAGGATGTGCAAGAATTTTGTGAAGCAACAAAGCATGAAATTGCTCCTGTATTAGAAGGTATCGATGCACGTATGCACCAAAATGGCGCGAAAGTATTAGCAGCAATGCAAAAAAATAGATTAAGTGATATACACTTTGCAGCAACAACAGGATATGGTTACAACGACTTAGGTCGTGAAGTGGTAGAAAGTATCTATGCAGATATTTTCAAAACAGAGTCAGGACTTGTAAGGCCACAGCTTATGTCAGGCACCCATGCCTTAACTGTTGCATTATTTGGGAATTTACGTCCAGGGGACGAGCTTTTGTCACCAGTAGGCAAACCTTATGATACCCTTGAAGGGGTTATTGGTATCCGTGAAACAAATGGAAGTCTTGCTGAATATGGCATTACATACAAACAAGTGGATTTAAAAGAAGACTTCTCTTTTGACTATGATGCCATTCGTGAAGCCATTACGCCTAAAACAAAAATGGTAACCATTCAACGTTCAAAAGGCTATAGTTATCGTCCAACTTTTTCAGTAGCACAAATTGGAGAACTTATTGCTTTCATTAAAGGAATCCGTGCAGATATTATTTGTATGGTAGATAACTGCTATGGTGAGTTTGTAGACGTAATTGAGCCAACGGAAGTGGGTGCAGACCTTTGTGTAGGGTCACTCATTAAAAATCCAGGGGGCGGCCTTGCACCAATTGGTGGCTACATTGTAGGGAAAGAAGTATTTGTTGAGAATGCAGCAATGCGCCTTACTGCACCAGGTCTTGGTAAAGAAGTTGGGGCGACACTTGGTCTAAACCAACCGGTTCTTCAGGGATTATTCATGGCACCACAAGTGGTATCCAGTGCATTAAAAGGGGCAGTCTTTGCTGCGGCACTTTATGAAAAGCTAGGCTTTGAAGTAATGCCAACATCTACTGAAGGGCGTAATGACATTATTCAAGCTATTAATATGCGTACACCAGAAAACGTCATTGCTTTTTGTCAAGGCATTCAAAAAGGTGCACCAGTAGATAGCTACGTTGTTCCAGAACCATGGGATATGCCAGGCTATGACGCACCTGTTATTATGGCTGCAGGAGCCTTTGTTCAAGGGGCTTCCATTGAGCTGAGTGCAGATGCACCCATTAAACCACCCTATACAGTATTCTTCCAAGGTGGACTTACAGACTATCATGCCTACCTTGGGATTATGATGTCTGTTCAAACGATGAAAGATAAAGGTCTTCTTAGTCTTTAAGTTATAAAGAATTCTATGAAATTTTTAAAAAGCCACAGCAGATGCTGTGGCTTTTTGCAAAGCATTAACGATTGTTTAGTTAAACGCTTAATTGACTTTTATACTAATAGGCCTACAAATAGACTTGACATTATAAAATAACGATGATAACATAAATACCGACGGTATGTATGGAGGTAAATATATTGGCTAGGAATAAATATCCAGAAGAAACTATAAAACTTATTTTAGATGAAGCTTTAAATTTATTTATAGAAAAGGGGTATGAAAATACTTCGATTCAAGACATTATTAATAATCTAGGTGGCCTTTCAAAAGGTGCTATTTATCACCATTTTAAATCGAAAGAAGAAATTTTTGAAGCTGTTTGCAAAAAAATAGGTGATGCGAATGCCCTTTATTATGCTAAAATTCGTGATAACCAAACACATACAGGTTATGAGAAGTTAAAAATTATGATTCAGTCTGCTTATTCCAATCCAAATAGTAAAGCTGTAATGTCTATGACAACTAAGATTATGAATGAACCTAAATTTTTAATGAATCAAATTACACAAATCTTTGATTTAGTTGTACCTCAATACGTTGAACCTATTATTGTTCAAGGTCTTATAGATGGTTCAATAAAAACAGACTTCCCTAAAGAACTTGCAGAAGTTATCATCGTGCT
Source organism: Niameybacter sp. (assembly GCF_036655075.1). Lineage (NCBI taxonomy): Bacteria > Bacillati > Bacillota > Clostridia > Lachnospirales > Lachnospiraceae > Niameybacter > Niameybacter sp. The sequence goes on from NZ_JAVVQU010000090.1 coordinate 3,037, forward strand.
TCTTAATATCTGGATTAATCCTATTATTGCAAAGGTAACCTCAGAACAAATGGATCGTAAACTCAATTTCTTAAGTCAACTCTTAAATGGAATTGGTCTCGACTTATTAGACGAAGAGACAATAGCCCAATACGTGAAGTACTGCAAACTTTATAATTAGTAAAATAATATCTGCCCTTTAGAGGGCAGCTTATTTTAAATAAAATACATACCAACAGTTGGTATTAAAGGAGGATTTCAATGAAAGATCAGAAGTTATTTAATAAAAACTTTACCCTCGTAGTGTTAGGCCAAATCATTTCCTTGTTTGGCAATGCAATCCTGCGCTTTGCGCTACCACTTTATCTCCTTCGTGAAACAGGCTCAGCAGCATTATTTGGTATAGTTACTGCATGCTCATTTTTACCTATGATTATTTTATCGTTTCTTGGTGGGGTATTAGCCGATAGAGTGAATAAGCGTAATATTATGGTTGTACTAGATTTTCTCACCGCCAGTATTATTTTTGTATTATTTCTTTCGCTAGGGAAGTTACCTATTGTTCCCCTCTTTATCATCGTTTTAATGTTACTCTATGGAATTAGTGGTACTTATCAACCTACTGTACAAGCAAGTATTCCGTTTTTAGTAAGTACAAAAAATATTTTATCTGCAGGAGCAGTTATTAGTCAAATTGGGGCTTTGGCAGGTCTTTTAGGTCCTATCATTGGCGGTATGCTATATGGTGCTTTTGGAATTATTCCTATTTTAATGATTAGTATTATTTGTTTCGTGTTATCAGCGATTATGGAGCTTTTCATTTATATTCCTTATGAAAAGAAATGTGATCAAAGGGGGATATTTGCAATCATAAAAAATGATATGCATAGCAGTATAAATTATATAAAAAATGAAAAACCTATTTTGATTAAAATTATTGCTTTAATTGCTGTCTTTAATCTTGTTTTAACAGCTATGCTGATTGTAGGCATTCCTATTTTAATAGTAGATACACTTCAAATGAGTGATAGTCTTTTAGGTTTTTCTCAAGGTGCATTAGCTTTAGGTGGACTTTGTGGAGGAATATTCACAGCTGTAAAAGGTGAGAATCTTAAACTCCAAAATGCATATACTTTATTATTCCTTTGTGGTGTAGGGATTCTAGTAATAGCAGTACCGCTATTGCTCAATCTTCCTGACGTTGTCAGTTACATAGCTATTACACTTGCAAGCTTTGCAATTATGGGTCTTGCTACAATCTTCAGTATTCAGATGATTGCTACTGTTCAAACTGAAACACCGCCGGAACTTGTTGGCAAAGTCATTGCACTTATGATGTCACTTTCAATGTGTGCACAACCAATCGGCCAAACAATCTATGGATTTGCCTTTGATAAGTTCCAAAGTACGACAGGTGTTATCCTACTTATTGTAAGCATATTATCCATCCTTATTTCACTTGTTTCTAAAAAAATATTTAAAGCCTTATAGGCTAAATACTTTTTCTTAAAGTAAACGCTATCACCTAAAATCTACCTAAAACATATATTTTAGGTAGATTTTTGAATTTACATTTAAAAGTTTAATTTAACACAATATAATATAAAATAAGCCTATATAGAAAAACGAGAAAAGGACGTGAATCAACATGATTAAAAAAGTAGAACTAGCAGATAGTCACCTCGTTGCACAATTAGCATTATTACTCTGGCCTGAACATAAGATAGAAGATTTAGAAGAAGAACTAAAAGGATACATCACCTCAAAGT
>NZ_JAVVQU010000091.1:0-3999 GCF_036655075.1 Niameybacter sp.
CTATAATACATAACTTTTTTTATTTAAACAATGGGGACACCCCTTGTAAACCCTGCCTATGTGGAAACATTGGATGGATTTATAAAAGAATCTCAAATAATGCTATTTAGAAATACTGTAACAACATGCAAGTCATGCGTAGAGTTCAGATGGTAAATGCAAAGTATAATACGTATTTTAAAATAGGTATTATTTAGGCTAAAAGCATTGGTATTACTAGGTTTTTCCATAGGATGTAGATTGACAAATGGAAGGAAAAATGATATACTTGTATTAAAATTATATAACTTTGTAATACATATTAAGGTAGTTGTATTACTACTCTTTTTTATTCATTTGACTTTTTTTCATATTTAGCCCCGTTTGGGGCAAACTTTCCTAAATTTTTTAACAATCAAACAAAGGAGGTCATAAAAATTATGGCTAGTATTAGTATTAGGCTATCAGATGCAGAACTTGAAGTTTTGGATAAGGTAGCAAAAGAAAACGGCGTAAGCCGTTCGGAGCAGATTAGACAAGGCTTATCAAAATATATAGAGCTTTGCAAGAAAGTAAAAGAGGGGAATTTTGTTGTAACTTTACCAAGAGTAGAGCCACAGGAGTTATACATTGGTCTTAGAGACATTCAAGAGATTAAAAAACACCTCAAACAAGAACATGGGGATAGCCCGATCATTCCAATGCTTGACGCTATTTTTAATGCGGTACAATTTGATACGGCTTTAAAAATCATTGAAGAACAACCCGACGAATTAGTGTCCTTTGATTTTAATAATGGCGAAGAAGAAGTAGACCTTTACGAAGAAGCCGTAGAAGCACAAAAACAAGGCTTAATTGATAAAAAAATTAAGCTAAGAAGATAAGGGGGTATATCATGAAAAAAAGTACAGAAATGTGGCAAGAACTTGACGCCGTGAAAGCAGAAATGGAAGTTTTAAGAAATGAGGGCAAGATTGAAGAAGCCCACGCAAAAATTGCTGAAATCAAAAACTTACAAAAAGAAATTGAAGTGCAAGAAGCATTAGAAGAAGATGAACTTAAAAACTTTAAAGGTGATTATATTATGACTAAGGATACACAAAATATAAAAGAACCGAAGAATATGGGGGAAGTAAAAGAAATGAGCGGACAATTATTTAAAAATGCCGTGATGCCACATGAGCAGATGGCAGAAAAATTAAAAGACAATACGCATAATGACGTTGACCTAGGGAAATTAGTATCTGGGGTTATGACGGGTAATTGGTCAAATGCGACAAGAGAAAGAGATTATTTGAACGCAATCGAATCAACAGGAGATGGGAAAGTTCTTATTCCACAAAGGCTTAGTGCAAGCATCTTTGATACGGCTAGAGCAAAGTCAGCGATATTTGGTAAAGTACCAGCGTTACAATTAACAAACGGAAACTTAACAGTTGCAAAAGTAGCTAAAGACCCAAAGGCATATTTTGTAGCAGAGGGTGAAGCTATTCCATTCTCAGACGTAACATTTGCACCAGTTAAGTTAAAGTCTAAGATTCTTGCAATGTTAGTACCAGTAAGTGAAGTCCTATTGAAAGATGGTCAAAACGTAGGCGAAGCTTTACATATGGCTATGGCGGGAGCATTAGCAGAAGCTATGGACAACGCTTTATTATATGGTGATGGTGACGGAACAGACGAAGCATCAGCACCAAAGGGTATTCTTACATATCCAGATATTAACAAGGCAACATTCACAGATAGTCTCAAGTATACAGACCTTGTAAAAGGTGTGAAGCCTGTGGCTAAGGCTAATTTAACGGCTACAGACGCTATTATGCCTACTGATGAGTACTACGACCTACTATCTAGCACAAACGCAAACGGGGACTTCTTAGCCCCACCTAAAGCCCTAGAGGGTGTTGAGTTAGATGGTTCGAATAATGTTGGCGACGGTCAAGCGGTAGTCTTGGATAGAAATGCCGTTGTCGTAGGAGTTAGTCCTTATTTAATGTTTGAGCGTGGTTACACTTCAGACCAGTTCCAGAAGCTTCAAAAGACATTTAGATTATACATGGGCGTGGATATTGCACTTGTAAACCCTAACGGTGTAACTCATATCGCTAAAGATGGCGTGTCACTTGTGACAGCACAACCTAAGAAGTCAAAGAAGCCAATAGTAGAAACATTGAAAGACTTCTCTAAGTAATAATTTAGACCCCTATTCCTAGGGGTCTTTTATAATACATTTTTTGCCCGTTTAACAAGAATCCATGATATATTAATAAGGGTAAGGGTCTAGTTCCTTTTGTGGAGTACCACGGAAGGAGGTGACACCGTGGCACAGAAGAAGAAAAAGAAAGCAATTTCCAAAACCAAACCGACCAAACAAAAACTAGATCCACTTGTAAAAGTAGCCATCATAAATGGCATCTTTGCAATACTTGTAGCTTTAATTACTAAGCTATTGTAAAAAAATAACCCTAGGGAGCCGACCAAAGCTTTCCCTAGGGTTATTTTTTATTTGACCATTTTCAAAGGTGAGCAATAGCACACAAGAGAAAAAAGCAATTTCCAATTACCCTTAGTATATCACTTCTAATAGAAAAGTAAACATTCCTTATATTTATTAGAAATTTTCTTTCACTCATTACAACATTTCTTATATCAGCATAGGAGCCAATATTAAACACACTAAGAGCGGAACTAGGACTTCAAGCGTTACAATATCGTTTTCATGGGCGAGAACCTCCTCTTTTTAGTTGATATTTAACCGAAATCAAGAGGATTTATACGGAAATGGTTGTATATTATGCAGATTTACTCAATAAATCCATCCAATGTTTCCACACAGGCAAGGTTTACAAGGGGTGTGCCTACCCATCACCGATAACTGCGGATTATCTTTGGTGATTATTTTGCAGATTTGTATTACACTATTCATACCTAGATTAATACATTGGAGGGGATAGAATGAGAGTAGAAGAGAAGTTGCAAATAGTATTAGATTTACAAGCACAAGGGGTATCAAGAGAAGAGATTACCAAACAAGTAGGTGCTGCAAGTGTAAAGGCACTGGGTTCGTTTATGGGGGATAGGGGTTATAGAAGTGATAGACGAACATTGATGTATGTACCCAAGGATAGCAATGTATCCGCAAAGGAAAATCAGAAGTCCAATAATACACCAACTAATATAGACAGTAATACATCAACAAAGAAAAATCAGAACCTTAGTAATACGGACAGCAGTACATTGATTAATACAGAAAGTATTACACCACAACCTAATACATATCAAGTATTAGACCCAATCCAAGAGGAACTTATCAAGACGTTGACAGACGAGAAAGAGACTATACAGGACATGATTCAATGGTTTAAAAAGTACCGTGTATTGGTTGCCAGTGACATACTTATAGAATTGCCAGTATCAGAAAATACTATGATATCCTGTAGAAGTAACAAAACAATGTGGGAGCAGTTCGGGGCATTTGCAGACACTAACAAGGCATTTAGTAAAGGTGATTTACTAGCACAAGCCTTGAAAGAGTTTGTAGAGAAATATAATAAATAGATATTGACGTCTTGACGTCTATATGGTAATATAATCATATCGAAAACACATCACTAGGTCATTCGACCATAAGCACCCGCCTTAGGGGTTTCAAATCACAATAGAATCGAGGGGAATCTATGATAAAACTAATATCTTACTTATGCGTTTTGTTTTTGGCTTATTGCATAAAAGACCGTGTTAAGTTTGGGAAAATCACCTTTTGTCTTGTTGCAATTCTAGGGTTTGCTTGCTTATTTATTCCCAACTAGGATTTTGAAAGAGAGGTGACACCATGAGCGAAGAAAAGAAAGTAAAGAAACTCACTATTAGAGTTGAAGAGGATTTGCATAAGAAATTACAACATTATGTAATTGACCATGACATTACCATTCAAGACTTAACAATTAAATATTATCAAGAATTAGTAAACGAAAATAACTAGATGTTCAGATTTTGAACATCTGATTTGATAAAATAATA
>NZ_JAVVQU010000092.1:0-3978 GCF_036655075.1 Niameybacter sp.
GGGAAATGATATGCTTTCTTATGAATTCTTTTTAGACCTAGCGATTATACTAATTGCCTCAAAATTATTTGGTATTGCATTTAGAAAAATCCATTTACCTCAAGTAGTAGGGATTTTAATCGCTGGGCTTGTAATAGGACCAAATGTGTTAGGGATTGTGAATGAGAGTGACTTTTTAGTTAAGATGGCTGAACTAGGTGTAATTATGCTTATGTTTACAGCTGGGCTTGAAACAGATTTAAAGGAACTTAAACATACAGGTGTGGCCTCCTTGTGCATTGCAGCATTAGGTGTCATTGTACCTTTAGGCGGTGGCTACTTACTTTATTCAGGTTTCCATGGTTTTGCAGCTGTAGGCAGTGAGGCATTCTATAAGGCAATCTTTATAGGAATTATTATTACGGCTACATCTGTAAGTATTACAGTTGAGACATTACGTGAAATGGGGAAATTAAAAGGTAAAGTAGGCACTGCCATTTTAAGTGCGGCTATTGTAGATGATGTAATCGGTATTATCTTATTAACCTTCGTCATTGGACTTAAAAATCCAGCAGCAGAACCTATGAAAGTAGTTTTTAATACAGTGGCTTTCTTTGGGCTAGCAGCTATTGGCGGTATAGCAATCAATTATCTTTTCAAGTATTTTGATAAGAAATATCCTCATAGAAGAAGAATACCTATTTATGGTTTTGTACTTTGTTTAGTACTTGCCTATGTAGCTGAGCATTATTTTGGAATTGCAGATATTACAGGCGCTTTTGTAGCTGGGATTATTCTATGTAACATTCAGTCTTCAGAGTATATTGTGGAAAAGATAGATATTAATTCCTATATGTTATTTAGTCCTATTTTCTTCACAAGCATTGGACTTAAAACAGAAATTACTGGTGTAACGACAATGGTACTCCTGTTCTCAGTAGGGTTTGTAGTCGTTGCACTTTTAACTAAAATAGTAGGATGTGGAATAGGTGCAAAACTGATAGGGTTCTCCAGTCATGAGGCACTTCGCGTAGGTGTAGGGATGATGGCACGAGGAGAAGTTGCGCTTATTGTTGCTCAAAAAGGACTAAGTGCAGGACTGATGGATCCAAGTCTCTTTACTGCAGTTATTTTCCTTGTAATAGTTTCTTCTGTTACAACACCTATTATCTTAAAAATACTTTATAAAAAAGAAGATGCACAAGAACAAACCAATATAGCGTATGCACAATAAGTAAAAGACTCCGATTGGGAGTCTTTTGCTATTTTATAAAGTACCGGCCTAAAAGAAAGTGTCAGCTTCTTTTAGAAGAGTGCTTAGATGAGTGTAGTCACACAAGGTTTTCTAATAATAGAGGGTAGAGATTTCTTGCAAAATCCGATACAATAAGAACATCATGTAATTTTAAGGAGATTCCATTTATGTCAGAACAAAAACAATACAAGCGTGTCGTGCCTTCTTATTTAAAAGATTTCAAATGTATCGGCGGGAAATGTGAAGATACTTGCTGTGCAGGCTGGTGTATAGAAGTAGATGCAGGCACCTACGCTAAATATAAAAAGGTAGAGCATGAAACACTTAAAAATAGAATGAATCAAGATATCGTAGACCGTAAACAAAAAGCAACAGATGCGTTTGCAGCAGAAATTCAACTCAAAAATAATCGTTGTGCTTTTTTAAGTGAAGGTGGCTTATGTGACATTTACAGTGGTTTAGGAGAAGACCACTTAAGTCATACATGTGGTCTATACCCAAGAACTTTAAACAGAATTCATAATACGATAGAGTACTCTATGACTTTCTCTTGTCCAGAGGCGGCACGCCAGATATTACTTCAAAAGGCGCCTATGACATTTAGTGAGTCTGAACAACTTGTTTATGAGGGCATCATCAGTGCCGATGTAGACTTGAACGTGGAAAAACCAAGAGAATGGCAAGACTATTTCTTTATGATTAGAGATAAAGCAATCAGTCTTCTTCAAAATAGAGCTTATGGCTTAGAAGAAAGGCTTACGCATGTAGAGGGACTTATGTTAGGTGTTACAGAGCTTGCACAAAAGGGCAAAGTGAAAGAAGTCCCAAGCTTTATTGAAAAATATACAGGTGAGAAGTTTAAAGGGGAAAGAGAAGTAGATGCAGGTATTCTGATTGAAAGACTCTACTTCCTCCAACAAGATATGGAACTACCATCAGAGCGTTATGAGGCTTGCTTACATCAAATGCTAGAAGGGTTAGGCCTTACAGGAGAGACAACACTTCAACAAGCTTATAAGCTGTATATAAAAGGAGAAAGAGGTTGCTTCAAAGACTTCTTAGAGCAAAAAGGCCATATCTTAGAAAATTACTTAGTGAATTATATTTATGAACGTTGTATACCTCTCGATGGTGCAACACCCATTGAAAGCTATGAGTGGATGTTGTTATATTATACATTAATCAAAGTGCATGTTATTGGGATGGGTATGGCTACTCAAACAGGAAAAAAAGTGATTCAAGAAGAACAAGCGATACAGCTTATTCAATCCTTCACAAAGACCTATGACCATAACGATGGCTACTTAAGTTATTTTGTAGACTAGGATTAGGCTTAAGTTACATTGAATGAGTGCGATTATCATAAAAGGTATAAATAGTCTTAAGAAATAAACAAGTAAATTTACCTATACAAAAAGTGCTATAGAACTAATCGAATTTTAGTTTTATAGCACTTTTATTCATTGCATAAAGGCGTTGTTATATCTTGTAGGAGACTAAACTTGTTGGGGGAGGGGGTGGTGCAGTGTTATTTTATTAAGAATTTAGTAACGGATATTTATTTACTTCGATGTTAAATTATACTATAATCTTATAAAATTATAAAATTAGGAGGTTATGAACAGTTAAGGGTAACTTATAAAAAGTTATAAGTAGGCGTTGAATTTTATAAATTTTGCAATAGAATAATATTAACAAATAAAAGGAGTGGTTAAGATGGGTAAATATTATTCTATTAATGAGTTTTCAAAAATATTGGGTGTATCGCCACAAACATTAAGAAATTGGGATAACAATGGAAAGCTTCACCCCATCACACTTCTAGTAATGGGTATAGATATTATTCTCATGAACAGCTCAATCAAGTAACAGGAGTAAAACCAAACCTTGATAGAAAAGTTATAGGATATTGTAGATTATCAAGCAACAAACAAAAAGATGACCTACAAAGGCAAATTGAGAATATGAAATTATATCTAACTGCACAAGATAAACGTGCAAATAAAGCTAGAAAGTTGGTTAAAGAACTTATAGGCGGTGAAGAAGATGATAAAATCAATAAAAGTAATGTTGGTGCCGAACAACAAACAAAAAACTAAGTTATTCCAATATGCCAATACGGCTAGATTTGCTTATAACTGGGGATTAGCTAGAGAAAATGAAAATCATAAGCTAGGTAATAAATTTCTATCAGACAACGATTTAAGAAAAGAGTTTACCCAGCTAAAGAAAACAGAAGGATATAGGTGGTTAAATGATGTGAGTAATAACGTAACCAAACAAGCTATTAAAGATGCCTGTGATTCTTATAAAAAATTCTTTAAAGGTTATTCACAATATCCTAGATTTAAGAGTAAAAGAAAATCAAAACCTAGCTTTTACCAAGACAACTGCAAGATTAAATTGACAAATACTCATATAAAGGTAGAAGGGTTTTCTTCTAGCAAAAAAAAGAATAAACAAAAGTTGAATTGGATTAGGCTTGCGGAGAGTGGAAGAATCCCAACAGATGTAAAATACTCCAATCCACGTATCTCATTCGATGGTATGAATTGGTGGATTAGTATTGGAATTGAAGATAATTCCGTGATACAAGAGCCTAGTAATAATGGAGTAGGTATTGACCTGGGCGTAAAAGATTTGGCTATATGTAGTGATAGGGATAATCCATACAAAAATATTAACAAAACAAGTAAGATTAAGAAAATAGAAAAGAAAAGACGTAGGTTACAACGCCAAATATC
>NZ_JAVVQU010000093.1:0-3932 GCF_036655075.1 Niameybacter sp.
AATAGTCAGTAAATGTAAGGGAAGGTTCTATTATAATGAATAATAAAGATTTTTTAGACATAGGAGAACAAATTAAAAATATTACTAAAGAAATTATTGATTCTAAGGACTTTAAAGAATTGAATCATGATATTTCTAGTACAGTTAATGGCGCCCTTGAAGAAGTAAGAAGGCAATTAAAGAATAATGCCTATAAGCATGAGCAACAAAAGAGTGCAAGAGCTCAATTTGTAAAAAGTGCCCCCATTCGTAAGATTAAGGTGAACCCTGTAGGTAAGGTGGCAGGGACTTTATATACTGTTTTTGGCAGTATTGGGATTGGCATTACAAGTGTATTGCTATTAGTACTTTTTATTGTAGGCACAGTAATAGGTCTAGCATCAGCTATTACAACACCTCTCTTTTGGGGAGTAGCAGGCCTGTTTGCTATTTTTGCTATTATGCTAGGTAGAGGTAATGTAATCCGCGGAAAATTAAAAAGATTAAAGCGCTATACTGCTGAGCTTGATGGTAAAATGTACTGCTCAACTAAAGAGTTAGCAGAATATGTAGGAAGGTCACGAAGATTTGTAATGAGAGACCTAAGAATGATGATTCGTCATGGCATGTTAACTGAAGCTTATTTAGATGAAAAGGAAAACCTCTTGATTTTGGATAAAGACAGATATAGACAGCATGTATTAGAGCAAAATGCGATGAAACAGCAAAAAGAACAAAAAGAGCAAGCAAGTAATGAGGCAAACAAGAAAAGAACCTCATCTTCTAAACTCTCTCCATTAATGAAGGAAGGACTAGAGCATATAAAAGTTCTAAGGGAAGTGAATGATGAAATTCCTGGAGAAATTATTAGTGCGAAGCTTCTTCGCTTAGAAACAATTATTGTTAAGATTTTTGATTCAGTAGAAAGAAATCCTAAGTACACAGGTGACATGAGGAAGTTTATGGAGTACTATCTACCTACCACATTAAAGCTTGTTAAGGCCTATGGTGAATTTGAAAGAGTAGATATTCAAGGAGAAAATATTACCACTGCAAAGAAAGAAATTGAGGAAACCTTAGATACAATTAACGAAGCTTTTGAACACTTTTTAGATGACCTATATCAAGAAGCAGCTTTTGATGTGACTACAGATGCGGAAGTATTACAATCTATGTTAGCTAGAGATGGATGGACTGAAACAGATTTTAAATAGACCAGGAGGATGAAGTGATGAGTCAAGATATAGAGCGTATGTTTGATGAAGTACCTGTACTTACTTTAGAAACAGGTATAGAGCTTGAGACAGAAAGTGTAGCACCACCAGTAGTAGAAGTTGCACAAAAGGCACAGGAGGTTGTATTAACTCCTGAGGAGCAAAAAGTGGTAGATGAGTTTGCTGCTAAAATTGATTTAACAAATTCTAATATGGTATTACAGTATGGAGCAGGTGCTCAAAAGAAGATTGCCAACTTCTCAGAAAGTGCACTAAATAACGTAAGAACAAAAGACTTAGGTGAAGTAGGTCAGATGTTAACAGATGTTGTAACAGAACTTAAATCCCTAGAAACAGCACCAGAAGAAAAAGGGATTATGGGCTTTTTCAAGCGAAGCTCCAATAAGTTAACAACCATGAAGGTTAAGTATGATAAGGCAGAAATCAATGTAAATAGGATTTGTAGTGTCTTAGAAAATCATCAAATACAGCTTTTAAAAGATATTGCAATGCTGGATAAGATGTACGACTTAAATACAACTTACTTTAAAGAGTTATCTATGTACATTTTAGCAGGTAAAAAAAGATTAGCAGAAGTACAAGAAAAAGATATTCCAGCTTTACTTGCTAAGGCGAATAGCACAGGATTACCAGAAGATGCTCAAGCAGCCAATGATTTAGCCTCTTTATGCAATCGCTTTGAGAAAAAGTTACATGATTTAGAGCTAACAAGAATGGTATCTCTTCAGATGGCACCACAGATTCGTCTTGTTCAAGGAAATGATACAGTTATGGCAGAAAAGATTCAATCCACCATTGTAAATACTATTCCACTATGGAAGAGTCAGATGGTATTAGCCATTGGTATCAACCATTCAGAGCAAGCAGCAAAAGCTCAAAGAGATGTAACCAATATGACCAATGACCTTTTACGTAAAAATGCAGATATACTCAAAACAGCCACGATTGAAACAGCAAAAGAGTCAGAACGTGGCATAGTAGATATAGAAACTTTGAAACATACAAATGCTTCTTTAATCTCCACTTTAGATGAGGTAGTACGTATTCAAGGAGAAGGTAGAGAAAAACGCCGAGCAGCAGAGGTAGAGTTAAGTAGACTTGAAGGCGAATTAAAACAAAAGTTACTCAATATAGGCAAATAAGAATACCCGGGCATATCTAAAATTATAGAAACACTAATAAGCTCAAGTCCTTAAAAGCATAAAGGACTTGAGCTTATTTTATGTAGAAGTATTTTGGACAAATAGACGTGCAACGTTTGAACAACATAAGAAACTTATTCCAAGTATGCTCCCTCTCATTGCAATAGACAGACTTAGAATAGGATGCTTATGTGTGGCGAAATCTCACAAATAAAAGGGAATAATCTTACAAGTATTTTATGAAGGAAGCTTTCCGCTACGGACGTGTTGGAATGACCTTGCTATAAGGCGACACGTCAGGGGACTATAGGTGAAAGCGGTCTAATAGACTTAACACGGCAAGATTCTGAGTGAAGCGATTATACAAAGGATTTACCTAGAGTACCGATTGTTGGCTACGATCATAAAAAAGTAGAGTAAGAGGCTTGACTTGAATGTGAGGAGGATACACGAAAGGACTTAAGCCACAGTTAATGTCTTTTCGTTCCTAAGATGAATGCGAATCACTTTTGGCTGAGAGGGGTGCCTAAAGGGTTCAACTTTCTCTTAGTGATGTCAGTTAGATAGCTTGCCTAGGAGTGACTATGCAACCAACACTTATGCATTAAGTATGCACCATTTGGAACATGAAATCTAGTGATATTTTTAGAAAATTTGAATTTCAGCATATAGCCTAAAAAGAGGACACTAAAATTTGACATGGAAGGGCTTAGCGACTCTATAAATCAAGAAAGTGAATTTAACAAGTTGCATAAAAATAAAACTGTTTTATAGGTGAAAATAGATAAGGGTAAATAGATGAAGCAAATGGATAAATGGATGAAATATAGTGCAGGTAATATGACATACAGTTGTCAAATTAGATATGATAGGATGTTGTTAGGTCATAAAGATAAAAAGGATGGAGGAAGCAGAATATGGCATTTGATTTTAAGAAAGTATATAAAACATTTTATATACCCCAAAATAAACCTGAAATAATAGATGTACCAGAAATAAATTATATTGCAATGAGAGGTAAAGGAGATCCAAACGAAAAGGATGGAGCTTACAGCCAGGCAATCAGTGTAGTGTATGCAGTAGCGTACACTATAAAAATGAGTTATAAAGGTGCAAGAGAAATAGAAGGCTTTTTTGAGTTTGTTGTACCACCCCTTGAAGGCTTTTGGTGGCAGGATAATATAAAAGGCGTGGACTATTCCAATAAGCGTACCTTTAACTGGATTGCAGTGATTAGATTGCCTGATTTTGCAACACAAGAAGACTTCAATTGGGCAGTAGACCAAGCAACAAAAAAGAAAAAGTTAGACTGCCAAGGGGTGGAGTATTTAACAATGCGAGAAGGGCTATGCGTACAGATGATGCATATTGGGCCTTTCGATGACGAGCCTCATACAGTTGCCGTCATGGACAAATTTTTGCAAGAAAATGGGTATGTCAATGATTTTTCCAATAAGCGTCTACATCATGAGATCTATCTTTCCGATGCAAGAAGGATAGCACCAGAAAAATGGAAAACCGTTATTAGACATCCTATTAAGATGGGCTTGTTAGAAGATTGAGCAAAAAGTAGCTT
>NZ_JAVVQU010000094.1:0-3491 GCF_036655075.1 Niameybacter sp.
CCTTTAGCCTCTTTTACATGTAGATCTATAGATTTATGATAAACTCTTATCTTTATTAGAGGTTAGTTCCTCTGATTTAAGATGCTCAAAATACTTTTTGGTTTCAGATACAACAACTCCAGATAGTGCAAGAAGTGCTATTAAATTTGGGAATGCCATAAGAGCATTTACAATATCTGCGATAGTCCATACAAGTGAAACTTTAAGGAATCCACCAAGTGCGACCATACAAATGAAAAGAATACGATAAGGCGTAATGCCCTTCACACCGAATAAGAATTCTATACAGCGTTCACCGTAGTAGTTCCAACCAAGAATGGTAGTAAAAGCAAAGAGTACAAGACAAATGGATAATGCTGCGGCACCAAAGTTGCCAAATACAGTGCTAAATGCACTTTGAGTCATCAGGGCAGCATCACCACTCATAGACCATACGCCTGTAATAACAAGAGTAAGACCTGTTAAGGTACAAATAATAATACTGTCGATGAAGGTGCCTGTCATTGAAATAAGACCTTGTTCTGCGGGCCATTGTGTTTTTGCAGCAGCAGCAGCAATAGGTGCACTACCAAGACCTGACTCGTTAGAAAATACACCACGAGCAACACCTTTACTGATAGCATCTTTCATAATAGCCCCTGCAAATCCACCAAGAGCAGCATGACCTGTAAAGGCAGAAGAGAGGATCGTCGCAAAGGCAGTAGGAATTGCTTTAAAGTTGATTGCTAAAATAATACCGCAAGCTAAAATATAGATCATAGCCATAAAAGGTACTACCTTACTAGAAACTTTAGAGATGCTTTTAATTCCACCTATAATAATAATACCTACCAATGAAGCTACAATGATAGAAATAACTTGTGGTGGAATACCTGTTAAGTTGTTAATACTACTGGTAATAGAGTTAACTTGAGAAAAGGTACCAATACCTAATAAGGCAACAAGTACGCCACTAAAAGCAAAGAAAATAGCAAGTGGACGCCATTTTTCACCCATACCATTTAAGATATAGTACATAGGCCCACCAGACATTTGTCCGTTTTCATCTACTTTACGATATTTAATAGCAAGGACACCTTCTGCATACTTAGTAGCCATGCCAACAAATGCGGCAGTCCACATCCAAAATAGTGCACCAGGTCCACCAGCAGCAATAGCTGTTGCAACACCGACAATATTACCTGTACCTACAGTTGCAGCAAGGGCTGTACAAAGGGCACCAAAACTATTGATGTCTCCATCTCCATAATTTTTGGCAGTGAAAATAAGCTTTAAAGCTTTTGGGAGTTTGATAATTTGAATAAGACCGAGTCTTATTGTTAGGAGTAAACCTGTGCCTAATAATAGTGTAAGTAGAGGCCATCCCCATGCAAAGTCATTGACTTTACCTAAAAATACTGTGAGTTGTTCCATTTTGATATCTCCTTTTAATGTTAGATTTTACTCTGCATAAAAAGGGATAGGGAAATATGTAATTGTAATATAAAAATTAGAATCCCTGTCCTTTTGCCTGAGAGTTTGAGCATATATGCTATGCCTTGCACCTTCGGCGCTTGCTTGACGCAAGTCTCTCCAGAGTCCCGTCAGCTTAGCAGTCCCACTTGTAGATAAGTACCTGAGAGCGTTACTCCTTCGGTAGTCCTTACGGACGTTCTTCTGCTAAGTTTCAACCGGATTTACACTATTATAGCAGAGAACAAGCTAAAATGACAATATAATTGTGTTAAATTACGAGACATTGTATAATAAGGGCATAATGCCATTAAATAAGGAGTATGTATGAATCTTAAAGAAAAACTAATCTCCGTAAAGGAAGATGTTGTAGATTGGATTAAAACATATAAGAAAATAATCATACCAGTAGCAAGTGGAATGATTCTCTTTTTTATTATCATGTTTAATATGAGTTTTTTTCAAGTTACCTACTTTAAAATAAAACGAATGCCTGATAAAGTTGTAAATATTTTAACTAAGGCAAAACAGACAAATTATGATGACTTTTATTTCAGAACAGGACTAGATTACTTGATTGAGGATTTGTCAGAAGTAAGCAAAGCTTTTCTAGAAAAACATTTTGAACAATTAGATTCAATGAGTCAGGAAAAAATTATAAAAAATTATAATAGTAAAGAGATATTATTTGTAAATCAACAGGAAATTTTTGAGGTAATTATAAAGGGGCAGACAACAGAACATCTAAAGGGATATATGAAAAGGTTAGATGATGAAATATTTGAACGTGCTTTAAGTCAATGTTTTGATTCTAATATTAAGCTTACTCAAGATTCTGTAGATGGGCTATATACCCTACTTTGTTTAAGAGGAGATACAATTCCATTAGAGAAATTTAGTTTAAGTATATTTCAATTATTAAACTTTCCGTACAATGGTGATATAGAGACAAACGCGCTTAAAGTCTTGGACTTTATAGAGCCAGAAAGTATAAAGCGTGCATTGATTACTGAGCTTAAAACTAAGGAAATAGAAGTCAAGACACTTAGTACATGGATAGATATTTTAAATAAAAAACGTGTTATTACAGCTCAAGAATATATCAGCTTTACAAATTATTATGGAATGATTAAAAAGTCACAAGAAGCTATTAAGCAAATACAAATACAAGAAGTAGATTTATTAAATATGAAGCAAACTGTAGATATAGAAACTGATGTACTAGACAATCAAATTAAACGTTTGGCTAAGGAAAAGGATAGCTTGAATGAACAAAGTAAAGAACTTGAGAAGCAAGTAAGTGTACTTAAAAATTACAAACAACTAGAACTCTATATTTTGGATCGTTATGAAAATGGAGAGTATGAGGCGGCGATTCCAGAGAAGAGTTGGTTATTTGGGACGTATAAACCAAGTTCACAAAGGGTAAGACTGAAAACAACACGTTCGGCAATAGAGGAGATGGGTGTCCAAAGCTTTGCTGTTTATGAAAATGAAAAGGTTGGGAATAATGTCCTCTATTTTACAGAGGTATCAGATGAACAGTTAATAGCTATTCAGAGTATGGAAGAGAAGGCTAGAGAAGTAAATACCTCAATGGTATCCAAACAAAATGAAATGAATAAACTTAGTCAAGAGATAGGGCAAATACGTAAAACAAATAATTATGATACTACATTAAGTCTTATTGAAGAGTTAGAAATTAAAAAAGATACTATTATAGTAGAGATAGAGAAGAATAGACTCGCTATTCAAAGCTTATTCGGTATAGGAAATGTAATGGTATAATTTAAGTTATGTAGGAGATAATAAGCAAAGAATCTTTTACGTAGGAGGTGTATAAACATGAAAGCAAAAGTGGATAAAGATACTTGTATAGGTTGTGGACTTTGTCCAGCAACTTGTCCAGAGGTTTTTTCATTAGAGGATGATGGCTTAGCAGTTGCTATTGAAGGAGATATATCAGAAGATGTTTGCGAAGAGGCAGAAGCTGCTAGAGATGGTTGCCCAGTAAGTGCTATTGATATTGAAGAATAAAA
>NZ_JAVVQU010000095.1:0-3393 GCF_036655075.1 Niameybacter sp.
TAGAAAGAAGCTCGAATTGTAAAAGTGCATCTGTGGCATCGCTATATTCTTCTAGGTTTTTAATCATATAAAGGATATAGGAGGAGACAGCAACTAATGTAGAAACTTTTGTTTTTTGTGCTTTGCTAAGCGTCTCAGTATTTGGGATTGTACGCAAAGTTGTTCGCAGTGAATCGGATTTTTTCGTATAGGAATCTAGTGCCCGCTTGTTAGAGGTATTATCCTTACCATTTTTTTGTTGACATAGATATTTTGGGCAAGATTAAGTACTTGTTTTTGAATGTTTTCGAGTTCACTTGTAGAAGTCATGAGGGTGTCATCTATAGGACTGATTGAGACCGCATAGAGGTGCGTCATTAAAACGCAGATGCAAATGCAGTATAAGAGTAGCAGTTTAGGGCACAGCATAGTATACCTTTTTATATGGATTCTCCTTCGTATAAAAATAATTATTTTTATCATTTGTAAAAGGGCTTAAAACTAGGTGTTCTTTTTGCAATCTTCATAAATATTCGCTATAATAAAGAGGCTTGTATAAAACTTAAACTAAAGTGAGGGATTATATGCTTGTTAATCTTATTATGATGATGGCAGTAGATATAGGATTTGAATTTTTATTTGAAAAACTCAATCAAACTGCCCATGAACCGTTTGAAAAACTCCAAGCCCGAACACGTTATTTGAAACATAAAAAAGTATGGCAATATAGTACGCTAGCTCTAGCAGTCTTTGCAATCGTATTGCTTTGTAACTTTTTCCTTGTAAATATTTATATCGTTATGACTTTACTTGGTTTAGTGTTAGCCTTAGTAAATACATTTTTTGAAAGTACAATTTATGACCAAAGACGTAATACGTTACGTTAATTAGAACGAATTATTGATAAAAGTAGTCTTCTACATTGTATGAGAAGGCTACTTTTTTTGTTGAGGCTTACACTTTAGAAAATCTAGACAAGTCATAAAAATATCATTTTAGAAATGCAAGCAATGAAGATAATAGAGATACAAATATTCTGAATATTTAATCTTGAATAAAATACTAATAAAGTTTGTCCCTTTTTAATACATATAAAAGAGTAGGAAAAAGGAGTGATAAGATGAACACATGGAAAGAAAGTGTCTTTTCAGATGGCACGAAGCTTTTTGTGAATCCAATCAACGGAAACATTGGAGAAGCATTAACGATTAGAATGCGTGTCTTCAAAGAAAGTCCGGTACAAAAAGTGTACATAAAGTATCTGGAAAATGGAGAAGAAGTCATTAAGGAAATGCAAAAGGACCATGTAGTGGGTACTTTTCAATACTATACGTATACCTTTAATTTATATCAAAAGAAGCTCATCTATTGCTTTATTCTTATAACAGATGAAGAGGTATGGTTCTACACGCAAAAAGGGTTACAAAGTGCATTACCACTCGGACATTACGACTTTCAATATTTGTTTAACTTTAAGCCAATGGAATGGCTTAAAAAGGCGGTCTGCTATCAGATTTTCCCAGAACGATTTAAAAATGGTAATTCAAGTAATGATGTAAAAGAGGGAGAATATACATATCAAGGTTTTAAAGCTAGACGCCAAGTATGGAAAGCTGTGCCTAAGGGGTATAAAGACTGTGGAAACCTAGAATTCTTTGGGGGAGACTTAGATGGAATTTTAGAAAAGCTTCCTTACTTAAAAAAATTGGGTGTAAACTGCATTTACTTAAATCCAATTTTTACAGCGTACTCTAGTCATAAGTATGATTGTGTGGACTATTTTCATGTAGATCCCCACTTTGGTGGAGATGAGGCGTTAGAGCAATTGTGTGAAGCTATCCATGAAGCAGGAATGCATATTCTTTTAGATATTTCCATTAATCATACAGGAATTAATCATCCATGGACGGTGGAACATCCTGAATATTATTATCATGAACCTGATGGGCATTTATGTCTTTGGCAAGGGGTAGAAGATTTAGTGACTCTAAATTATGAGCATCCCCAAGTACGGGAAATCATTTATAAAGGCACGGAGAGCGTCATTCAAAAATGGTTAAATCCACCTTATAATATTGATGGCTGGCGTTTTGATGTAGGGCAAAGTGTAGGGAAGATGTATGACAGTGAGGTCGATGAGTCAGTTTGGCGAGAAATTCATGAAATGATGAAACTTAAGTATCCAGATCGCTATATTTTGGCAGAGCATTGGGGTGATTGTACCAAGTATTTACAAGGAGATATGTGGGATGCCTCTATGAACTACGGTGGATTCTATCGACCTCTAAGGAAGTATTTAGGACTGGCAGACCCTATTATGAGTTGGAAAATAAGTGATGTGCTTATGGGGAAAAAGAGTAGTAAGACATTTATGGAAGAGACGACTAACTACGCCAGTTGTATCCCAGCACAACTTCAGCAGTTGCAATTCAATTTAATAGGTAGTCATGATATTAATCGACTCAGTACAGAGCCCTGCTTAAGTCAAAGTGCGAATCTTGCAGCTATTTTGATGCTCTTTACTTATATAGGGGTTCCAAATGTCTATTATGGAGAAGAAATAGGCTTAGAGGGGAGAACTCTCCCAGCAGATATTGGTGCACGTTACCCTATGAAATGGGAAGTGAGCCAGTGGGATTTAGAAAAGTATGCCCTGTACAGTCAGATGATTGCACTTCGAAATGAAGAAGTCCTTTTGCAAACAGGAAGCTTCAAGTTTATTCAAGTAGATGAAGAGACATTAGCCTATGTGAGATTTGATGAAAAGTCTGCTATTTTATTCATTCACGCCTATGCCCAAAAGCCAAGACAAGTAGAAATAGACTTAGATTCAGTTGGCGAAGTGGTAAAAGTAAAAAGTATTTACCAAGTAGAATCTTGTGCGTACAATGTGAAACAAGGAAAACTTTACATACAACTCTTAAAAGAAAATGCAGCACTCTTCCATATAATCTTTCAATAAAGTGTGTATAAAGGTAGCGTAGTAGATGCATCTACTAGGGATGCCATAGAATGAATCGTTAGATGTTCTTATCAGTAAGGGACCTATGCAACGAGCCTAGCTTGTTGCATAGGTCTCTTACTATTTAATAGAGTTAATATGCTTTTTTATAAGAGGCTTATGCAGTTCGCAACAGTCATTGAAATTGAAGTAATAGAGTGTAAGGATGTGATTGTTCTTTGTGTTACGTATAAAGGAAAAAGTCATATCCATTTAAATATTAAAGCGTGGATAGAGAAGAAATTAGAAAAAGTTTTAAAAGAGAGTTGACATACGTAGGAGAATAGTGCATAATGAATCAAGTCAGCAAGGCACAGCGCCACTGATCACAAGGCATGATACCTTGATAAATAAGAAACTTGAACATTGAAAATAAAATAGTAACCATTAAACCAGTCGATTCATAGAACGAA
>NZ_JAVVQU010000096.1:0-3027 GCF_036655075.1 Niameybacter sp.
TTCTGTTCGTCAGACCAGAAGTTTGCCTCCAGCTTCCTTCAGATTCCACCTCGCGATGGACACCCTTGCTCTTGGCTATGTGCTTGGCACTACTAACCCGCACTCGGGACTTTCACCCGTTAGATTGCGCCCATGCTGGGCACACCAAAAATAAGCTGATGCTTGTAGTTACCAAGGCATCAGCTCATCCACTTGTTTTATGTATGACCTTTTAGTTCTTATTCAATATGTTAATGTTAATGGTAAACTAAAAGGGAGAGATTTTGGCAAACAAAAATGGATAACATTATACATTTAATTACAATTATCCTCTCATTCTGATAGAATAATTAAAAATCTATTAGAGGGGTGTTGTGATAATGAAAGGATGGGCTATGTTTGTTGAAATCTATAATTACAAGGTGCTAGGGCTCAATAAGTCACAGGTAGCAAAAAAACTTGCTATTGATTATAAGACTGTCTGCAAGTATTGGGACATGAATCCAAGTACATTCCAAGAAATTCAAGCTAGTGCTAAATCAAGAAGTAAGAAGGTGGATGCCTACCAACATCAAATTCTTGAGTGGCTTAAGGAGTTTCCAGACCTATCTTCAGCTCAAATCTACGATTGGTTACTTGAAAGATACACGCATCTAGAATTTAAAGAACGTACACTCAGGCTGTATGTTCAACAACTTAGGCATGTCTATAAATTACCTAAAAATCCACCATTACGACAGTATCAAGAGATTCCTGAGTCACCTCCTGGTGAACAGGCTCAGGCTGATTTTGGTCAGATTTGGGTAAAGAAAGTAGATGGATCTAAGGTCAAAGTCTACTGTTTCGCACTTGTTCTAGCATATTCCAGATATAAGTTTGTATGGTGGCAAGATAGGCCGTTTAATACAAATGACCTGATTGGACTTCATGAAAGAGCTTTTGAATATTTTGGCGGTATGCCTAAGGAAATCGTCTATGATCAAGATCGCATCATTGTTGTTTCAGAGAATGCAGGTGATATCATTTGTACTGAAGCTTTTCAAAACTACATGAGTCACATGAAGTTTAAAATGAGGCTTTGCAGAGCCTATGATCCTGAAAGTAAGGGAAAGGTTGAAGCTGTGGTTAAGTTTGCTAAATATAACTTTGCAAGACACAGGCTTTTTACAGATATTGAATCTTTTAATGATGAGTGCCTACTATGGCTTGATAGAACTGGAAATGGGAAAATTCATGACATAACAAAGAAGGTACCCAAAGAAGTATTTCCCGTCGAAAAAGAACACTTACTTCAGATACCATCATCTTTGTTTAACAAAAAATCTACTATTAGTCTAACGTATTCCGTTCGAAAAAACAATACCATCTCTTATAAACAAAATCGTTATCAAGTGCCTAAAGGCACTTACTCTCCAGGGAAAGAAGTTCTTCTTTCTTTAAAAGATGATATGTTAGTTTTAGTAGACCCAGACACTGGTGAAGTACTTGCTACACATAAAATTTGTACAGATAAAGGAAAACTTATACAGATTCATCATCCGGAACGTGAAAAAGGGAAAAACCTTCAGGACTTAGAAGATAAAGCTTTGAAACTTTTGGGTGATAGTGCTAATGCCAAACGCTTTCTACAATCTATTGAAGAAGCTAAGCCAAGGTATTATAAAGATCAGCTTCACCTTATTAATCAAGTTTGTTTAGGGCAATCAATCCAGTGTATACAAGAAGCTCTACAGTACTGCCTGACTAAAAACCTTATAAGTGCAAGTCTTTTCAGAGAGGCTTTAGCGTATATCTTATCAAAAAAAGCAGAACCCTCTCCAGCAGATACGACACCTATAAAAAATCAGTTAAAAAGTACTACCCTCTTACACTACATTAAACCAGAGGTTAGAAATATAGAAGACTATCTTTTTAGTCCTAGAAAGGATGAGACAAAGTGGATACATTAGAAGAAATAATAAGCTATAGCACAACGCTTAAATTACCTTATCTTAAGCAAAATATTATACAAATTTTAGATACGGCTAAGAAAAATGACCAAACCTATCAAGACTTTTTACATAAGTTACTTCATAACGAAATGCTCTTAAGGGACGAGAGATCAAGAGAAAAGCGGGTTAAAAATGCTGCATTCCCTGCTACTAAAACAGTGGATGACTTTGATTTAGCATTTCAAAAATCTATAAGCAAACGTCAGCTCAATGAACTCTGTGAACTCACATGGATTGACCAAATGTATAATCTCATACTTCTTGGACCACCTGGCGTTGGAAAGAGTCACTTAGCCATTGCATTAGGACATAAGGCTATTGAGGCTGGCTATAATGTTAGCTTTGTAACAATGGACTTACTCATGCATACTTTAAAAACAGCTGAGATATCCAGAAAGAGTAAGGGAAAGCTTAATCGTATCTTAGGATCCAGCTTAGTAATTATAGATGAATTGGGTTATCTTCCGATTTCGAGAGAAGAGGCAAACTTATTTTTCGGTCTCATCTCAACATTACACGAGCAGGCATCAGTTATTATCACTTCGAATAAGGGATTTGAAGATTGGACAGAACTTCTAGGTGATCCTGCGTTAACAACAGCAGTGCTTGATAGAATTACTTATCGATGTGAAGTCATTACAATGCAAGGCAAAAGTTATCGATTAGAGCATCGTCAATCACTTTTTGAGAGCTAAGCTATTCGGTGATTAGCGTTTATGCCGCGAAAGTTCCTTGAGTATGAGGGGTGATATGCTAGAATACTTCATTAGGCAGCACCCACTTCGTAGTTTAGCTCCAAAGAAAGGGCTGACCTTGCTGACTATTAGCATATCAACGGAGGCTCATGGTCAAGGAAACCGTGGAATAAATGCGGACATAAATAAATCCCTAATCCACGCTATAAAAAATGGACTAGGGAAAATTATTTGCCAAAATTTCTCCAAAAGTACTTGCCGGTAACAACAAGTTAATCAAATCTATCTAGCACTATTTAACAGCATTTATGGGCGTGTAAATAATTATGTGTATTCTCTCTCTTGGAGACAATTAATAACTT
>NZ_JAVVQU010000097.1:0-3025 GCF_036655075.1 Niameybacter sp.
ACTCCTGTTACCGCCGTGAAAGGGCGGTGTCTTAACCGCTTGACCAATGGGCCTTGACGTCATTTATAATATCACACCTATTGACGTAAGTAAATACCTTTTTACACTTTTTTTATCTTTTTTTCTTTTTTCTTCATTTATTCTCCTTTATCTCTTAATAGTATTACCTTTTTCCCTAAAACTTATTTGTAGTTATTTCTTCCTATTTTATGTAAGTGATTCCAGACAGTACTGCTTATACTTATAAATAGCACTTGATATAAACTTATTATATATTAATACCCCTGCTATTTTAAATCAAATAGTAGGGATATTAATATATCATTTAAGGTTTTACACCTATGATTAGTTATTGTAGTATAAGTTATCTGTTGGATAGATAGGATCACATGTGACTTCAATTCCTAATTTTCTAAATGAATTTTCACTGTTATGACTTAAAATAGTTGTTGAATGTGCCTCGCATCCTTTAAGCATCTCTAGTTTTTCAAGTGCCATTTGTGCCATTGGATTCGTTGCAGCACAAATTGTAAGAGCAATCAATACTTCTTCACAGTTAAGTGCTGAATTTTTATTTTTAAGTGTTTCTTTTTTAAGTGCTAAAATAGGTTCTAAAATAACAGGAGAAATAAGGTGCATGTCATCTGCAATGTTTGCATAGTATTTGATAGCATTTACAAGTGCAGCACATGTACCATCCATTAAGCTAGATGATTTACCAGTAATCATAGTACCATTATGAAGTTCAATAGCCACTGCTGAACAGATTTCATTTTTTTCTGCTTCTAATTTCATTTTCGCTGCTGTTACTCTTGCTGCTACAACTGACTTACGATCTTCTTCTTTAAGTTTCAGTTCTTCCATAATCAGTTTAACATGTTGAACTGTTTCTTTATCTGCATGACCTTTTTTGTATTCACAAGCTGTTTTAAAGTATCTTCTAATAATTTCTTGTCTAGAAGCTTCTTTTACTACTTCATCATCTGTAATACCATACCCAACACGGTTAACACCCATATCTGTTGGTGATTTATAGACAGATTCTTCCCCTGTAATTTTCTCAATAATACGTCTTAAGATTGGGAAAGTTTCAAGGTCACGGTTATAGTTAACAGCCATTTGACCATATGCTTCTAAATGGAAGGAATCAATCATATTTACATCTTTAAGGTCTGCTGTTGCTGCTTCATAAGCAATATTAAGTGGGTGTTTAAGTGGTACATTCCATACTGGGAATGTCTCAAATTTAGAATACCCTGCTACACGACCTCTTTTGTTTTCATGATAAAGTTGGCTTAAGCAAGTTGCAAGCTTTCCACTTCCTGGACCTGGTGCTGTCACAACTACGATCGGTTTAGTTGTTTCAATATAAGGATTTTTGCCATATCCTTCATCACTTACGATTGTATCTACATCTGTAGGATAACCTGCAGTTGCACTATGTTTATAAACTTTGATCCCACGTCTTTCAAGTTTATTAATAAATACAGTTGTAGCTGGTTGCCCTTCAAAACGAGTAATAACAACACTATTTACGTCTAACTCATACTCTCTAAGGTCATCAATGAGTCTTAGGACGTCCATATCATATGTAATTCCAAAGTCACCACGGATTTTATTACGTTCAATATCTCCTGCATACACGCAAATAACAATTTCTACTTTATCTTTTAATTTATGAAGGAGTTTAATTTTTGCATTTTCATCAAATCCTGGTAATACTCTTTTTGCATGCATATCAAATAAGAGCTTTCCGCCAAACTCAAGGTACAGCTTATCGTAATTATTTACACGTTCTAAGATGTATGTTGATTGCTCTTGTAGATATTTATTATGATCGAATCCTATTTTCATGGTTGTATCCTCCTCGTTTTGTCCGTTCTAATCAAATCTCAAGTATATATCATACCTCTTTTATTTCTATTTTAGTAGTCTTAATATCTTCTTTTTATTAAGGCATATTAGTTAGCATTTTTGTTGTATTCTTACAAAGTTTTTGCAAACTTTTTAAGGCTTATTTATAGTGTTTGCAAGGTGTGCTATAATGGAAGATACCCCCATAAAACAAGTTAAATACTTAATTTCTAAAATTTTATATAAGTATAAACAATAAAACCGTAAGCTCATTTTATGCTTATGGTTTTATTGTTACCTCAATCCTCATTTTATATGACTAACAATTTTAAACTTCTTTATTTTTATATTTTATTTCAAACATCAAAATTTCTTTTTATTAGTCTATAACCTAGTGACAATATTTTCGTCTTATTATATACTAAATAAGTTGCATAAATTAAGAAAAAGATAAAATTTATCATTAAATTTTACTAGGAGGAATTACAATGAATACAAAGACCCCATCAGAAGCTAAATACATCACCTCACCTAATCCATGGCCATATGTATTAAACAGAAGAGAAACCTTTGAGGTCCTTCCACCAAAAGATGGTTGTATTATGTTTGTAGGTGACTCTATCACTCAAAGAAATGAATGGGCTGAAATGTTTGATAATACAAACATAATCAATCGTGGGATAGATAGTGACCGCTTAACATGGCTCAACGAGAGAATGCCTAACTTATTAGCTAATAAACCATCTAAAATCTTTATTAAAATAGGTATCAATGATATTATGGATGGCAAACGTGCAAAACAGATGCAGGAAGAATACACTGTCATCTTTGATCAGTTTAAAGGCTTAGAAAATTGTACTGTCTATGTTCAAAGTTGTTTACCTGTTAATAATACCGTATATGCACATCCTATTGATAATACAGTTGTTCAATCTATCAATGCCATGTTAGAACCTCTCGTTAAATCTTATGATTTTAACTTTATCAATCTCTATGATCATTTTGTAACTGAAACAAACGAACTCCTTAGTGACTATACAAAAGATGGTGCACATTTAAATGGTGCTGGCTATCTAGTGTGGAAACAACAAATTGAAAAATACATCTAACTTTATATATAAAAGGAATTAGAGCCTCATGCTCTAACTCCTTTTATTTTTTCACCTATAAT
>NZ_JAVVQU010000098.1:0-1543 GCF_036655075.1 Niameybacter sp.
ACACAACCACACCTTCTAACTTCATTGCTAGTTATCTACGTGGTCATGTTGGGCTTTTAGTTAATCTTCTATTTTTATGCTATAACTTCTGAATTCTTCTTAATCTCTTGTATCACGGTCATAATTTCTCTAGCCTCTGTCATGTTCTCCTTAAACAGTACTGGAATACTGCCAAGGCTTCTGAATGGTTCTTCCATGAGTACGGTATTATCGTCTATCATCCCATTGGCTACAACGTAATCAACAATAAGTTTGACATATCGCACTTGGGTCATATTGAGTTTCTCTTCACCGAGGAATTTGCTAAAGGCTTCGTTGGCAGCACCGCGATCTAGTCCGACGATCTTTCTCACCAATTTGCTGATTGGTGTTGTGCCATATTCTTTTTCATACTCCGCTTTGCTACCGAGTTCTTCCCACATGATCCGCTCTAAGGTTTTGAGATCTTGTTGGGTGAGCTGCTTGTTGTTGCGGAGTTTGTAGATGGCTAACTCGTCTTGGTGTGCTTTGAGGTAGTGTTCTACTTTTTTCTTGTAATCTTTGAGGTCATTGCTATTGTACATAGCACCATTTTCATTGATTTCAAGTATTTGATCTTTAAAATCTGTGTAATAGATCGGTTGTTTTTCTTTATCGATAAACTTAAGGAGGTCCCTTAGGGCAATTCTCACTTCTTCAAGTTCCAGTATATCTGCACTCTCCCAAAACTCATCTGTTTGAACTTTCTCGATAACGTATTTCTGCGCCATGACTTGTGGTATAGTGCCTTTTTTAGAAAGCTGCTCCGCTGTTTGAACAATGCTTCTGATTGGCTTAGTGGCATTTTTATTTTGTAAATAGGCTAAGTCTACTGTATAGATTAGGTAATCAAACCTTTTAGCCAGCTCATCATCATTTAGTGGTGTAATGAGTGGACGTATTGTTTTGCAATGATCTCTTAGTAATTCTAGCTGTTCATCTGTATAGGTTTCTTTGACTGACCATGGCATACTGCAAGGTGGTATCTATTTTAGTATGCCCTAATAATACTTGAACTTGTTCTATAGGCATACCTTTATCAATAGCCTTAGTAGCCAATGTCCGTCTAAATTTATGCGGGTGTACTTTTATTATATTTAACCTTTTACCTAATTCTCTTAATCTAATCTCTACCCCACTAATCTTCAAAGGTGCAGTTGGCTTGTTTAATGTCACAAATAGCGCTGGATTATCATCTGTTCGCTCTTCTAGATACCTTTTTAAGTGAATTTTAGTCCTTGCATCAAAATAAACCCTTCGTTCTTTGTCACCTTTACCCAAAACGATGCATTCCCTTTTCTCAAAGTCTACATCTCGTCTATTAAGACTCGTTAACTCTCCTACTCTCATGCCAGTTGAACATAACATATCTATAAGTGCTAAATCTCGTAGGGTATCACAATGGTCTCTCATGGATTCTAGTTCCTCATCCGTGTATGTCTCTTTTACTGTGCTACCTGTACGTATTTTATGGATTCTTCGAGCTGGACTTTTCAAGATATAATCTTCATCTTCTAACCAAGAA
>NZ_JAVVQU010000098.1:1643-2802 GCF_036655075.1 Niameybacter sp.
ATGGATTCTTCGAGCTGGACTTTTCAAGATATAATCTTCATCTTCTAACCAAGAAAAAAAGCTTGAAAGAATTCTTCTTATATTATCTATCGTCACTTTACTGACTTCACTATTCTTTTGATAATCTGAAAGATAAACCCTTAAATCTTCTGTTACTACTTGCTTTACTGACTTATTAATTCTCTGAAGCATTGTCTCTAACGTCGTTTTATAATAAGTAATAGATTTTTCTGAGCATCCTTCTACTCTCTTAGCTGCTAGAAATACTTGTAACAGTTCTTGATTAGTGGTGATACTATTTACCTCATCCTGCTCTGCTATTTTTATTTCTTTACCTAAAAAAACACATTCCAACACCTTTTGTAGCCAATTCATTTGCTCATTATTTAACACTTGGCACATCTGCTGCTCTATCTCACACTTTATCTGATTAACCCTATCTAACATTTCTTCAACGCCTCCTTATAAGTATCTGAATTGAAATACTTTTTCCAAAGCGTTGACTTATTTATAAAATTATAATCTACTTTTTAATTCTTCTATACTAGGTAATGCGTCTTTTAGTTCTTTAGCTATATAAGCTACTTTTAATTTTTAGCTCTCATACTTTGTACTTCTTGTATTGTTAAACCTGTTTTCCTAGCAATTGTTTCATTGTCTAAGATATCCAACAAATTTTTCGCAAGATTATATTTTTCTTGTTGCATTCCTTGCTCTATTCCTTGTTCTATTCCACGCTCTAGTCCAGAACTGTATAGATTCGCACGTTCATGTTCTGCATACTCTCTTGCTTTATATAACGCAATTGTCTTTGGGTCGCTACTTAGGTATTCTAGTTTATTTTCTGCCATCTTGATTGCTGGCTCTATTTCACTCATTTCCCTCAATACCTCCTTCGGAACATCTTTCTCTAGAAACATCATCCATCTTTGTAAAGCATCTTCTCTATAGTTTTTATCTTGTAAATTTCTAAACTTAGGAAACTCTATAAAATGAATTTCTATCAAATCAGTAAATTTGCAAGTCTTCTCCTCATCTTCCCACAAGTGATAAGATGTATGGTATTTATCTAACTCGGTGAACTCAAAGTCTACTAAATTAATGGTAATGACTTTGGATAACTGCTTGTAATCTTGCCCCTTCTTAATTCCTTCAAGAT
>NZ_JAVVQU010000099.1:0-2621 GCF_036655075.1 Niameybacter sp.
TAAACACGTCTACCATCTCATCGTCTGGCACATGGAGCAAAGTCGCACACGCCCATATTCCATCATAAAGTTGTACATCCTCAACCTCTTGGAAGACCATGTGGCGCACAGGTTGACCAATTAAAGCTTCCGTCTGTTGACACATAGCTTCTGATCCATCTATAGCCGTTACCATATAGCCAGCTTCTTTGAAAGCTAAACTATCTCGCCCAGAGCCACAGCCAGCATCTAAAATATAGGCCTCTTGAGGAAGATGCTTAGTGAAAGTGTTACGTAATTCACTCATATCTACGTTAAGGGTGCCTGCAATAAAGTCTTGGGCATTGGTGTTGTAATAGTTAAGTGTTTGATTCATAGTGAGTTACTCCTTCTTCTTTTTTTCCATTTTTTTATTAAATCGTTCACGATAATATTTAGTTAGACGGTAGTCAATGGCATCTTTAAAATGCATCTTAAATGTTTCTAACTCCAAGAAAGGTAGTAGGCACTCATCTAAGGTTAAAACATACCCTTCCTCTTGTCTAAAGAAATCACTTGCACTGTTTAGCAATGCCTTAACAGGATTATCTTTTATCAACTTCATCCAGCGTTTATCATCCCAATTTTTGTAGTCTTGACCACTTTTATCTTGCAATAAATCTATATTATTAGATTCAGTGTCATAAAAGTTACGATACGATTGTAGCACATCATCCTCTGTGACTTTCAATCGTATATTCCCTTCGTTATAAAAACTTAAAAGAAGAGGCATTTTGTAAGTACGGCTCATATCCGTATTTTCAATTCTATTGATAAAGTCTCCAGCTCTTGAGCCTAAAAGGCTTTCCTCTTCCTTATTAATATCTCCCGTCTCTTTTAAGAAACTTAAATAATCATTGAGCACATTTTCTTTTGTACGCCCTTTCATACGAGCATATAGTTCTTGTTCCATATGACTATATAGAACTGTACGAGTTGGTCTTTCTTCTCTATCTTGTTTTATCACTTCATAGGCTTCAAGGATACAGTCTCGTAAATCTCTTTGCTTCTTGCCCATCTCCTTAAATAAATCAATCAATCTAAAATCAAAATCTATCAAACATCCTTCTGGAAGCGCCATATTTTGAGGATTTTCTTTTCGTTTCTCTTGTTCAGTGTACGCTTTTGTTCCTAGTAAGAAAGGTATTAGATTAGCCTTTTTATAATTTCCTATAAAATCTAATACAATAAGATATTCCTTATTTTTATGCTTTCTAAGTCCTCTTCCTAACTGTTGTAAAAAGATTACTTCTGACTCTGTTGGACGTAGAAAAAGCACCATATCAATACTTGGTACATCTACTCCCTCATTAAACATATCGACTGAAAAAACTACTTGTAGCTCACCTTTTTCCAGTTTGTCCAAAGCTTCCACTCTGTCCATTGCCATTTTACCTTGTTCTCCACTGTAGACTGCTGCTACTTTAATCTTATTTTGTTTGAAATAGTTTGCCATGTACTCTGCATGTGCTTTAGAACTGCAAAAACCCATGGCACGTTTTGAATTATACTTTAAGTAATGCTTCAAGACCAAATCAGCACGTTGTGTTGCCATTAGTCCTGCATCTAGTGCTTCTGTGTCATACTTACCATTTCTCATAGCAATCTCATCATAATTGACGGTATCATCATAAACTCCATAGTATCTAA
The DNA here is from genome assembly GCF_036655075.1 of Niameybacter sp. Lineage (NCBI taxonomy): Bacteria > Bacillati > Bacillota > Clostridia > Lachnospirales > Lachnospiraceae > Niameybacter > Niameybacter sp. The sequence continues at coordinate 1,669 of NZ_JAVVQU010000099.1, forward strand.
AAGGTACCAACCAATCTTTGTTAATGGCCTCTTGCAACCTTACTTCATAAACCGTATTGTAATTAGCGATTTCAAACACATCTTCATTGTCTAGTCGTGTTGGTGTCGCCGTCAAAAAGAGCCAGAACTTAGGCTTAAAGTAGTTTCTAATCGCTTCATACTGCTTAGCTGTAGCATGGTGACATTCATCAATCACAATATAGTCAAAAGTATCCTTTGCAAAGAATGCCTGATTCAAATATTTCTCTTTCCCTAATGTTTGAACCAATGCAAAGGTCGCTTCAGCTTCTGTATCTTTCCTATCATTATAGAAGAATCCTGTATTTTCTATCTGACGCACCTTTTTAAAACTGTCTTCTGCTTGGTTCAAAATTTCCTCACGATGGGCTACAAAAAGTACACGCTTGTATGTCTGAGAGTCAAAGGCAGCTAGATAAGTTTTACCAATACCCGTTGCTGCCACAACGATACCTCTATCCCACCCTTCTTCCCTTGTATGTTTTAATGCATACAACGCTTCAATTTGAGCTCCACGCGGTTCATACAAGTTAATGACCTGACGTTCAGCTCGCCCATCCTCTGCGGTATTTTCTTCACCTAATGGCACTACCACACCCTGCTCCGCATCCCAATCTGCTTGTTCTTGTGGCTTAGAGAAAATACGTGGCTTAGACCAACTCTTTGAGTAAGCTTCTAACACATCATCTGTTACAGGCGTTGAATGGTGTTGGAATAAATCTACAAAGGTATCATAAAAATGGTTGAAGTCTACAGGATTGCTCGACTTGTTAAAACGGTAATTCCATTCAACAGACTTTGTCAAAGCCCCTCTAGAAATATTGGAAGACCCCACGTATATTTCACTGTCACTTTCTCCATGGAACATATAGGCCTTAGGATGAAAAGACTTGTTAGGTACATTATAAAGACGTAGGTCTAGCTGCTCTCCTAAT
>NZ_JAVVQU010000100.1:0-2619 GCF_036655075.1 Niameybacter sp.
CTTTTAGAAATACGCCTTTCTTGGTTGCTTGTGAAGGTGGTATCTAATGTATCTTTTGAAAAGCTCTAGTAAAATTTTTGAAAGCACTGCAGTACGCCGTCCTTATGAATTAAGTATAGTGACTTTTCAAATTTAAAACCTCTCATTTTAAGCTTTAAAAATGAGAGGTTTTGAGTAGTGTACTATTCTTTAATAAAGCGTATTTCACACTTTTGGCATCCTTTTGATACTGTATCTCCCTATTTATATATAATTTTGAATTAACGTCTTATAAAAAGTTACCGCCTCACCAATAACAGATAAATCAATACACTCCTTTGTATTATGCACAGACGCAAATTGCTCTTTTGTAAGCCTAATGGGTACAAATCGAAGTGTACATTTACACACCTTGGTCATATGACGTGCATCAGAACCTGCTAGCAAAATATAGGGCGCTATCGCTACATCTGGAAATACTGTATGAACAGTTTTTTTCACATAGGCATAGGCTTCTTGGTAATCTTTTCAGACGCTTTCAAGTCTTCTTCTAAATCTTTATCATTTACACAACGCATAAAGGCCATCGCTTCTACATCTTTCGTTTGAACTTATTGTGCCTCACCTCCACTTATAGCTGTAAAATAGCACATCATTCCTAGCATTGCACCACTTTGTGGATTAAGCTTAGGCAAAATCATTTTAAGAAGTGGAATGTAGGAGGGATGTCTGTTGTCGACGAACGTCGTAGTGGTAAAAAACCTTCTAAGTTGGATGCCTCTGAAATAACACAACTCTTAGAAACTGTTAAGTCTAAATCACCTGTAGATTTTGGATTTGTTGCATATACATGGACATGTGAATTACTTGTACTCTATGCTCAGCAAACATTTGGTGTTACAGTCACAGGTGTAACCATTTGGAACATCTTAAAAGCTAATAATCTTTCTTACAAAAGAGCTAGACCTATGCCTACAAAATCTGAAAAGAGTAAGCAAGAAGCTTTTTAAAAAAATCGAACCCCTTCTAGATACTTTAGAGTCTTATGATGATACTGTTATATACGCTTTGGATGAAACAAGTATTAGCGTAGAATCAGATAATAGGCGTTCTTGGAGTCCAGTGGGGGGACCTCCTATACTAGTAAAGAATGGCTGTAAAAAAGGTGTTAATATCGTTGGCTCAACCTGTATCCTAAATAACTTTCATACTGTAAATGATGTGTATAATGCTAAAAAGTCTATTACAAATGTAGAAATACAAGCACATTTAGAACATTTGTTAGACCTAAACCCTCAGAAGAAAGTTGTAGTATTTATGGATAATGCACCCACACATAAGAGTGCAAAAATACAGGAGTTCTATCAAAAGAACAAGGATATTCTGGAAGTTATACTTCTTCCAAGATATTCTCCTTATATGAATCCACAAGAAAATGTTTGGCATTATCTTAAAGAGAAATTATTTAGACCTTCAGATAGAGGGAGTATAGTCGAGCTTATCCAGGATACCGAAGCATTATTTATCGAACTTAATTCTAGACCTGGTAAAATACATTCATTTGCTTATGCCAGGTCTTTCTTAATATAAGTTAAGTGTTGAATTTAAAACCCTATAAAAATCTTTCTACATTATCATACTAATAAATTTTTCTATACCTATTCGATCAATAAAACAACCTAGTTTCTCTCCAGGCTCCGCATTTTCTTTATATACAGTAATTAGTTTATCTATATATAGTAATGCTTCTTGCTCTGTTAAATCTTTTACTAAAATATTTGCTTCTCTAGGATGAAATCCTGCTGATCCTCCTGCTATTATTCTATATCCTTCTTTATCTCCTATAACACCTATATCTTTACTATATACACTTCCACACGCATTAAGGCACCCTGATACTCCTATTTTTGTTCTACATGGCATCTCTTCCCATTGATATTTATGAGATAATTTCATTCCAATCCCAATAGAATTTACCTTTGATCGCTTACAAAATCCTGCTGGACACATTTCTACATTTTTAATAGAGTTTTGTACCTTAACAGCCGGTTCCATATCTAATTCTTTCCATATTTCAGAAATATCTTCTTCTTGTAGATTAGTGATTAGTATGCGTTGGCCTGATGTAAGTTTTATTACTCCATTATATTTCTTTGTAATCTCACCTATTCTAATTAACTGATCCGCCGTAATAAACCCACCTGGTATATGAGGCGTAATCCCATAGGTGCGCTTACCATCTCTTATTTTTTGTAAATTTGCCATTTAGGCTCCTTTCTTCTTAGTCAAAACTACTCAAAATTAGTTTTTATTTTATTATCTCCAATTTTAGTCTACTTATAATCTAAGCATATATATTATTTTAAGCACTAGTTTAGTAACCTTTTATTTTGTGACACTAGTGTTTAGTTTATAGATAAAATTTTCATTGACTTTTAAATAATGCATATACTTACTTTGATTTTGCCCTTTTTCTAGAAAGGATCTCTAAAAAAGGACAGACTGATGGTACAAAAAGTGAACTTGTATTTAATTTTAAACATCTTTAAGTTTTTATTCTTAAGATCTTAGCAAAGCAACTTTCCTTAAGTACTTGCATTAAGAGCAAGTTCTCTATTTTGCGTTTGAGAACAATTAACC
>NZ_JAVVQU010000101.1:0-2608 GCF_036655075.1 Niameybacter sp.
GAGAGCACCTGCCTTACAAGCAGGGGGTCATAGGTTCGAGCCCTATAGCGACCATATTTATACCACAAACAAATATGGCGGAATAGCTCAGTTGGCTAGAGCACATGGTTCATACCCATGGTGTCGGCGGTTCAAATCCGTCTTCCGCTACTAGATAAAATCAGATACAATTTGGTATCTGATTTTTTTTATAGCAGATGTATAGAGGGTAATCAATCGATTGCTATTTGAATAAATAAATTGGAGAAAATATCTAACTTATTATGTGCTTGACATTTAGTAGTGTGTGGCATATGATAAGTATAATTAATAAATGCATAACGAAGACTTATAGTCCCAGACTATATTTCGGAGTATAAGATGAAGAAAAGCGATGATAAGAACAAGTAGTAGCTAAGGACGCATACAGAAAGCAACCGGTTGATGAGAGGTGCATGTACGAATTAGTTATGAATACATCTTTGAGCTTCACACCGAACCCGGATGAGGAAAGTAGGCTGTGACGGATTCCTGCACACGTTATAGTGCTAGAGTATTAACCCACTTATGGGCGTACTCGAAGAGGTAGATCATGTGAATGATCTATAAACTGAAGGTGGTAACGCGAGAGTAGCTCTCGTCCTTTTGAATCAAAGGGGTGAGGGCTTTTTTTATTGGATTCATTTATTGAATTTAATAGAGACATTCTTGCGAAAGCGTTTCTAAGTCTTATAGAACTTGCTTATATTAAACTCAAACTTTAAATTTATTTTAAACCAAAAGGAGTGTTCAATATGAGTAAATCTACACAGGAACAAATGCGCATTATTACAAAAGGTGTGCATACATTAGTCAATGAGACAGAACTTGAGGCAAAGCTTAAGAAAGCTGAAAAAGAAGGCAAATCTTTAACGATTAAACTAGGTCTAGATCCAAGTGCACCAGATATACACTTAGGCCATGCAGTTGTATTACGTAAGATTAAGCAAATGCAGGACTTAGGGCACAGAGCAGTAATTGTCATAGGAGACTTTACTGGTAAGATAGGGGACCCTACAGGAAAATCTAAAGGTAGAAATGCCTTGACTACTGAACAGGTTGAAGCTAATGCCAAGACTTATGCAGAGCAAATTTTTAAAGTACTAGATAAAGATAAGACTGAAGTACGCTTTAACAGTGAATGGCTTTCAAAGTTAAATTTTGAAGATGTCTTAAGACTTGCAGCGACTACCACCGTTGCACGAATCTTAGAAAGGGATGACTTCCAAAAACGTTATAATAGTAATACGCCTATTGGAATTCATGAATTTTTCTACCCACTTATGCAAGCATACGATTCTATAGAGCTTGAAGCGGATATTGAACTTGGGGGAACAGACCAAACCTTTAATATCTTGATGGGCAGAACTTTGCAAAAGACTATGGGTCAAGAACAGCAAATTGCTATGTTCATGCCTATTTTAGAGGGATTAGATGGCGTAGAGAAAATGAGTAAAAGTTTAGGAAACTACATCGGAGTCAGTGAACCAGCCAATGTAATGTTTAAAAAAATCATGGAAGTACCAGATGAGCTGATTATCAAATACTTTGAACTGGCAACGGATGAACATCCAGACCGTATTGATGCAATCAAAGCATCACTTGCTCAGGGTGCCAACCCAAAAGATGTGAAATTAGAACTTGCCCATATTATTACAGGGCTTTACCATTCAGAGGAAGAAGTAGTGGGTGCGGTGGCATACTATGAAGCGGCATTTAGTAAGAAAGCTATTCCTACAGATATTCCATCCTTAGCATTAGAAGAGGGACAACAGACACTTTTAGATGTTATTCCGGTTTTAGTGCAAGAAGGATTTGCTCCAAGTAGTAGTGAGTTTAGACGTATGATGAAACAAAAAGGTGTACAACTCAACCAAGTAGAGGTAAACGATCTTGAGCAGACTATCCAATCAGGAGATATTTTGAAAATTGGAAAGAAAAAATTTGTAAAATTTGAGTAATTATGTGATACACTAATCAATAAGAAGATTACTGACAAACTCCTAGGACATCTACGTTAAAGAAAACGTCCTAGGAGTTTTTGTATAATCGGTAAGTTCTAATTTTCTATTGTGCAAAGTAATTAGAGCGAGAAACGTAGGAGTAGCTACTTTCTAGTATGGTAGGAATGGGAATACTTGTGGTAGTTATAGGTAGCATCGTGGTTTATATAGGCATAAGGATGCTTAATAAAGCTACAAACCCTGTAAATATAAGCATACATGAGGTGTGTAACCTATAAGGAAATAAACAAGAAATGAAAGCTTAAACTCATCTTGAAAAAAATAATAAAAAAATACGTTTTAGTGTTGACAAGTGTCAATGGATAATGTAGAATAAATCTTGTCAGTGAGACAGATATTCCTCGATAGCTCAGCGGCAGAGCATTCGGCTGTTAACCGAAGGGTCGTAGGTTCGAACCCTACTCGGGGAGTTTCCAATATAGGGGCATAGTTCATCGGTAGAATAAGAGTCTCCAAAACTCCAGAGGATGGTTCGATTCCTTCTGCCCCTGCTTCGTTTCACTAGACAGTCTTTATGGGGGCTTAGCTCAGCTGGGAGAGCACCTGCCTTGCACGCAGGGGGTCAA
>NZ_JAVVQU010000102.1:0-2138 GCF_036655075.1 Niameybacter sp.
GACTTTTGAATCGACTGGTTTAATGGTTACTATTTTATTTTCAAAGTTCATTTTTCTTTATTTACCAAGGCCTTATGCCTTGTGTCTTAGTGGCGCTGTGCCCTGCTGACTTGATTCATTATGCACCATCACCAACTATAAGTCAACACTATTTCTAGAGTTTTTTTAGATTTTTTCCTTTTTTTATGTTATCCCCTATTTATTAATCTTATCCTCAAATTACCAACATATTATCAACAGAATTATCAACAGTTTCATATTTTTAGCCTTTTATCTTTATTCTTCTATCCTCTAAATCAAGCCTATTATAATTGCTCTTTCTATATACATCCCCTATTATAGTAACTTTCTAATTTTCTTAGGACTCATTTCAAGTAGAGATATACTATAACCTTTGTACGCTTCCCTTTATCCCATTCTAGATACTTCTACTTTGATTTCATTAACAAGGTCTTATATCCTAGTATATTCCACTACTTATAGTCTCTCCTTTCATTAACTTAGAAAGATCATGAAGATAGTATGATAATTATAGATATTTTGTTAATCCTAATTAAGAGGTGAAAATTAATGGAATCAAGTTGGAAACAGACAGTAAAACTCGCTCCGCACAATAGTCTTAATGGCGACCTTCATACAGATGTTGCAGTCATTGGCGGCGGACTTGCAGGCATTCTCATTGCCTACTTCTTAAAATCACAGGATATTCAAACTATTATTCTAGAAGCCAATACTATTGGAAGTGGTCAAACAAGTGGAACAACAGCTAAAATTACTTCTCAGCACGGATTAATCTACGATAAATTAATAACTCACTTTGGTAAGGAGAAGGCTCTTCAATATGCTACTGCTAATCAAAATGCTATAGAATACTACCGTACTCTTATTCAAGAACATAATATTGAATGTGAATTTGAGCATTACCCAGCTTATATCTATTCCACTTTAGATAGTCATTCCTTACAAGAAGAAGCTTTAGCTGCTAAGTCTTTAGGTATACCCGCTACTTTTGTTACTCAAACACATCTTCCTTTTTCAGTTGAAGGTGCGGTCAAGTTTGATAGTCAGGCACAGTTTCATCCTTTAAAATTTATTCAAGCACTTTCAAAAGATCTTACGATCTATGAGCACACTCCAGTTAATGCTGTAGAAAATGAACGTATTTTTACAGATAAAGGTACTGTAACAGCTAAAGATATTATATTTGCCTGTCATTATCCTTTCATTAATAAACCTGGTTATTATTTTATGCGTATGCATCAAGAACGTAGCTATGTTGTAGCCTTAAAAAACGCTGGCAAATTAGATGGTATGTATCTAGGTATTGACCCTAATGGATTATCTTTTAGAAATAATGGAGAGTTTCTTCTATTAGGCGGTTGTGGCCATCGTACTGGTGAAAACTCTACCGGTGGTAATTATGCTTATTTGCAAGAGAAAGCCAAAGATTTTTGGCCATGTTCTGAAGAATCTACTCATTGGTCTGCTCAAGATTGTATGACCCTAGATGGTATCCCTTATATCGGCCAATTTTCCCACTCTACCCCTCATTGGTATGTAGCAACAGGTTTTGGTAAATGGGGCATGTCTTCATCTATGGTCTCCGCACAAATCATTAGTGATCTTATTCTGGGCAAAACAAATGACTATGCAGAAGTTTTTTCTCCTCTTCGTTTTACAATTACAGAGTCTTTAAAATCCTCCTTAGACGAGAGTACACATGCCATTAAATCCCTTTCTAAACAACTTTTTGTAAAACCAAGTGTTGAGATTGATGCACTTCCCAAGGGCCATGGTGGTATTGTTGAATATGAAGGAGAGAAGGTAGGCGTTTATAAAGCATCTACTGATGAAACTTTTATAGTCTCTACCCGTTGTCCTCATTTAGGATGCCAACTAGAATGGAATCCTGATGAACTAAGTTGGGACTGTCCATGTCATGGTTCCCGTTTTGACTTTAAAGGTAATTTAATTAATAATCCCGCTCAAACAGATTTATCAACTTTATCGTGAACATAGCAAAAAGAGGGTGTTGCACAATTAACCAATTAGGTTAGTTGTGGCAACATTCTCTTTTTTTGTGTATAAAAATTAAAAGACAGAGGATAATCCTCTGCCAGTGTTGTTATATTAAGTTC
>NZ_JAVVQU010000103.1:0-2118 GCF_036655075.1 Niameybacter sp.
GAATAAAAAGAGGTTGCATTCTTTAGAATGCAGCCTCTTTTTATATTAAAATTCTTCTAATATAGCACAGCCTACTACACCTGGACCAGTATGAACACCCATAGATGGACCTACTGTTTCTAAAGAAAGGTGATTAAGGTTAGGGTGATCTTTTAAAGAGACATAAAGGTCTTTACCAGCATCGAGGGCATCACCATGGAGCACCCAAACACTACATTTACCTTGTTCTAAATAAGAAAGGATGAGTTCTTTAACTTTAGCAAAAGATTGTTTTTTGCCACGTACTTTGCAATGAGTATACAATACCCCCTCATCATTAGAAGAGATAATAGGCTTTAACTTAATAAGTTCACCGATAGTGGCAGTAACTTTACCGATACGACCACCTTTTTTGAGATATTCTAGCGTATCAAGAGCAATATAGCCATGTGTACGTTGTCTAACATCCTCTAGTTTAGTTAGGATTTCTTCTACACTATCGCCAGTCATCGCCATTTTTCCAGCTTCTATTGCAATAACACCTTGGGGATACCCAAGAGTAAGGGAATCGAAGAAATGGAAGTTAAGTTCAGGAAAATGTTCACTTAAGATACGTAATGCGTTAAGTGTACCGGAAAGTTGAGAAGAAACACCAATAATAATAAAATCAGTAACCCCTCTTGCTTTAAGTTCATGAACTTTATTTTCACAGTAATGTAAGTCTGGAAGAGAAGTAGAAGGAACTTCTTCACTAAGGCGGCTAAACATTTCTTCTGATGAAATTTCAATTTTATCAAGATATTCTTTATTTTTATAAATAACACGAATAGGAAACATAGTTAAGGCATATTTTTCGAGAGTATCAAAAGTTAAGTCACAACAACTGTCTGTAATTACGGCAATTTTTTTCAAATTAGGGCCTCCTCAAAGTAGTCTTTAGATAATGTTATCATTAGTATAGTATTAAAATATGAACAATTAATGAGCAAATGCTATGAAAGTGTTGGAAATAAGATGAACCATAAGTAATATAAGAGATACTAGGAATAGATAAAATGAAACATATAATTTAAGCAAAAAATTTACTTAAGTAAAAAATATTTTAAAAGTAGTTGACAAGGAAGAATTTATTGCCTATAATAAGTATATAATAATCATTATTAGTTAAAGATAATTTGGAATATAATTTAAAAAATAAATTAATCGGAGGGATTTCATTATGAAAAAATATGTATGTACAGTATGCGGTTATATCCATGAAGGAGATGCAGCTCCAGCAGAATGTCCAATTTGCCATGTAGGTGCTGACAAATTCAAAGAACAATCAGGTGAATTAGTTTGGGCTGACGAACATGTAGTAGGTGTGGCACAAGGTGCTGACGAAAGAATTATTGAAGGATTAAAAGCTAACTTTGAAGGTGAATGTACAGAAGTTGGTATGTATTTAGCTATGGCACGTGTTGCACATAGAGAAGGTTACCCAGAAATCGGTATGTACTGGGAAAAAGCTGCTTATGAAGAAGCAGAACATGCAGCAAAATTTGCTGAATTATTAGGTGAAGTTGTAACTTCATCAACAAAGAAAAACTTAGAGTTAAGAGTTGCTGCTGAAAACGGTGCTACAGCTGGTAAAAAAGAATTAGCAACACTTGCTAAACAATTAAACTTAGATGCTATTCATGATACAGTACATGAAATGGCTAAAGACGAAGCGCGTCACGGTAAAGCATTCGAAGGTTTATTAAACAGATACTTCGGTAAATAAGAATAACAACCAATAAAATGCACTGATACTAGGTAATCACTTAGTATCAGTGCATTTTTGTGTGATTATGCCTCTTCTAGGTCGACTTCATCCACTTGTTGAACTACAAATTTAGCGCCCACAATCTTGGTGGCTTGAATGACTTCCCCAATTGCCCCACTTGCTAGAGCATCTGTCATAGCTTGCTTAATCTTAGTTCCAGATAGAACTTCTTTGGGGTTACCCACAGTGATGGTCTCCTTTGACTTTGAGGGTGTCTCAAAATCCATTACTAAGCTTCTCTTTGTTACAATTGCCATAAATGCATTCCTCCTAATTTTTTATTCAAATTACTTCATGTTTGTACTGACTGCTACTTAAGCCTCAATTAATTT
>NZ_JAVVQU010000104.1:0-2096 GCF_036655075.1 Niameybacter sp.
TAAGCTTGTGATAAGCCATATAGAAGGTGGCTTATCTACTCAGCTTCGATGGCTTGCAATCCTTTTAACTATCTGTTAACCTAAATATAGAAACTTTAAGGTTAAAGGAGTTGTAGGCTATGGATAAAGAATTAGACCGCTTAGCAAAAGAAAATGCCCCATTACCTATTGGATTACCAGCCTACAAACAATGCTATTATATTAGTGCTCGTGGGCTTTACCAACAATATGCAAAAGGTGAAATCACCTTAGAACGTGCCCGTTTGGAAAAGAAAGAGTTGCTTAGTGCCTATAAAGAAGGGGAGTGGGAATGGTCTTATTTCCTCAAACTTCATGAACTCAAAGGTCATTTACAACAACTCTCACAAGATAGTTTTAACTCTGTATTAGAATATGAAATCTTAGAAATGATTGAAACCTTACTTAAATAAAAACGCCCTAAATAGGGCGTTTTATCTTTTATAAAGAGATTGTTTAGTTTCATAGTCTAAAAATTTAAAATGTATATAAGTGATAACATGTATATGTGAAACTAATACGGTTTGTTTGATAATAGACCATAATTCCAATTTGATAGGGAGTAGAATTATCACCCAGTCACCATATAATGTATAATTTTTTGCCTAATTAATACTTATTATACTTGATATAAGGTTTAAATTTCAATATATTCTCCTGAGTTGTTTCAAACTACTTGAAAAACCAGTGTCAATATGTAACAATAAGTAAGGTTTACATCTAAAATTTGCATACATTAAAGGAGTTTTTATGGCTAAAAAGAATGAAATCGTCGACGGTATAATTGAAAAAGTTAAGTTTCCAAATAAGGGATTTATGTATATAGAGGAAAATATTCCAGTTTGTGTACCAGATACTTTCCCAGGACAGAAAGTAAGTGTACGCCTTCAGAAAAAACGCAAAGGGCAGTGGCAAGGAAAAGCACTCACTTGTCATGAAAGTCCAGCACACTTTATTACGCCAAAATGTGAATACTTTGGAATGTGTGGGGGATGTGCTATGCAACAAGTTCCTTATGAATCACAACTAGAGCATAAACATACACTTGTGATGGATCTTTTAAACGGTGCAAAAGTAACAGATTTTGAAGATATGGGGATTATCGGTAGTCCAATGGAGTGGGCTTATCGTAATAAAATGGAATTTTCATTTGGCGATGCTTGTAAAGATGGCCCAATGTGCCTTGGTATGCATCGTAAAAATAGTACCTTTGACATTATCACAGTAGATGGTTGTCACATTGTACATGAAGACTTCAGTATGATCTTACGCTTCATCTTACGCTATGCACAATCTATGGGTTTACCATTTTACAAAAAGAAAATTCATGAAGGTTTCTTACGTTACCTCATCGTGCGTCGTTCTGAAGCAACAGGTGATTTACTCATCAACGTCGTAACGACAACACAAATAGATTTTGATTTCTCTCAACTTGTTACCTATTTAATAGGAATGGGGACAATAGGCAAAATTACAGGGATTATTCATACCCAATCTGACACATTAGCCGATGCTGTAAAACCAGAAACGGTGCATCTTCTCTATGGACAAGATTATTTCACAGAAAACATCTTAGGCTTAAACTTCAATATTTCTCCTTTCTCATTCTTCCAAACCAATACAAAAGGAGCAGAGAAACTTTACAAAACAGCACTAGCTATGCCAGAAGATATGGCCAACAAAGTAGTCTTTGACCTTTACTCAGGGACAGGTACCATTGCCCAAATCATGGCATCTCGTGCAAAAGAAGTTTATGGCATCGAAATTGTAGAAGAAGCTGTAGAAAAAGCAAAACAAAATGCTACACTCAACGGCCTTATAAACTGTCACTTTGTAGCGGGAGACGTACTTAAAGAAGTGGGTAACCTTGATGTGAAGCCAGAACTTATCGTCCTTGACCCCCCAAGAGAAGGGATTCATCCAAAAGCAATTGATAAAATCATTGGATTTGATGCTAAAGAGTTACTTTACATCTCTTGTAAGCCAACAAGCTTAGCACGTGACCTTCCTGTGTTCGAAGAAGCGGGTTACAAAGTGAAGAAAGTCTGCTGTGTTGATATGTTCCCTCATACAAATCA
>NZ_JAVVQU010000105.1:0-2064 GCF_036655075.1 Niameybacter sp.
GGCTAAGTTGACGTCGAAGCCGAAAGTTCAAGTCGAAGTCGACTGCTGAAGCTGGAAGCCAAGTCAAAGATGGCGGAGTTGATGCCGAAGCCGAAAGTTCAAGTCGAAGTCGACTGCTGAAGCTGGCGCAAAACTGATAATGAGAATCATTATCACTTATCGCTGTAATTAAAGGCCAATAAACAATAAAAGTCGAATTTGCTCACAGAATCGCAAAAAATTCAACGCTAGTGAGCAGATTCACAGATACAAATGGGTTTCAAGGGATTAATTGGCAAAGCTAAAATCAAATGTATACTGTACCCTATACGGTGGACACTTTGAGTTTCGGGAACCCCAATTATGGACAACCCATTTTGAGTATCCCTCTAATTTAGACAGGGGAAAATACATACCCATAAAAATGGACATAAGGTGAGATTCCTACTTTCCTCAATGGTGAAATCATGGTACTCTTAAGTTACAAGAAAGGAACAGTGAAAGACCATGACAATAAACAAATTTACAGAAGAGGAAATCTCACTTTTATCAGAAAACCAGTACACTATGGTGGTAACAAGAAACACAATATCTTTTACGACAGCATTTAAGGAGTTGTTTTGGAAAGATTATTCCGCCGGTATGAACGAATCACAGATAGTCAAAAAATATGGTTATGATCCTGAGATTCTCGGGGAAAGTCGCTTGTATGGATTGAGGTATACTATTAAGAAGGCTGCACTTGAGGGACGGCCTTTCAGCAACATTGTCAGACCCCTATCAGCAACAGAAAAGGTAAATACAAGTAGAGATGGTTCCCAAGTGGCCCTTAAACGATTAGAGCAGAAAATGGCTTATCTTGAGCAAGAAATGGAGTATTTAAAAAAAATTTCTATAGCAAGAATTTCAAAGAAGTAGGTGCGATAATAATGAAGACTTCATCTACAACATTTGAAATCATAGAAAACTGCCTTAAAGACGTAAACAATGCAGTAACCGTCAGCACCATGTGTGAAATGGCTGGTGTATCAAGGAGTGGATACTATGCTTGGTTAAAGGCAGCACAACAACGTGAAGCAAGAGAGTTGCAAGATAGAAAGGACTTTGAAATCATCATTAGGGCTTACAAGAAAAGTGGCTATGCGAAAGGTGCTCAAAGTATCTATATGGATTTAATTCATATGGAACCACCGGTAGTAATGAACCTAAAAAAAATTCGTCGCTTGATGAAAAAGTATAACCTTGTGTGCCCGATACGCAAAAAGAACCCTTACAAGCAGTTAGCGAGAGATTTAAAGACTAATATGGTTGCTGATAACCTGCTTAAGCGAGAGTTTGAAGCCTATGGCCCGAGAGTTGTGCTACTTACAGATATCACCTACATTCCATATAACGGAACTTTTGCATATTTATCAACCATAATAGATGCATTTACAAAACAGATTCTATCCTATGTAATTAGCGGATCTCTAAAGGTAGACTTCGTACTAGAAACAGTAGAACAACTTATTGATAATCATGGCATATCAATGTATGAGGAAACGATTATTCATAGTGACCAAGGCTGTCATTATACAAGCAATAGCTTCCAAAACATAGTGAAAAACAAATGCTTACGGCAGTCAATGTCAAGACGAGGGAACTGTTGGGATAATGCCCCACAAGAAAGCTTTTTCGGGCATATGAAGGATCATATAGGAAAAAAACTAGAATCAATTGATGCCTATGAAAACGTGAAAATGCTCATTGATGACTATATTGAGTATTACAATAATGATCGTTATCAGTGGCATTTAGCAAAGCTATCTCCAAACGAGTTTTATAGCTTCTGTGTTACAGGGATTTATCCGCTTGATATTACAAATGCCCCTGAAGCACCAACAATATACAAGGATCGTAAGGAGCTTGGAAAAATTGATGAACAATAAATTATAACCAAATGAAAAGAGTACCTGGTGGAAGGTATGTCTAAATAAATGGGCACTATTTTATTAAATGTCTAAGGTATAGGGTATCCAATTTTGACTGTCTAAAAATATGGATTCCCGAAACTAAAATTGTCCTTGACATGGGGTACAGTTTAAT
>NZ_JAVVQU010000106.1:0-1856 GCF_036655075.1 Niameybacter sp.
TTTACTATACTTTATTTTATTAAGCTTTCTTTTACTATTCCTTTTTTTCTCAGAATTTTTTTGGAATATTTAGTTTTTTTCTTTTAAATACTTTTATATATTTTTTCTCTAACTATATTTATCTATATATATATATTATGTAACTGTTCAGCCACTCTTAAGCAAAAATAAAATTACATTCACCTAAGTGAGCCTTTTTCAAAGCGAGCAATGGACTTTTGCCATGTTTCTTAGCTGTACCTATATAAGACATAATGGTGAGGAAATTCTGTGCACCCTCTTTTGTTCTAAAGCACCCTGAAACTTTGGTTTTAACCTTTACCATACGTACATCACGTTCAGCCTGATTATTATCAAAGGGTACGTTAAAGTTTTTGACAAATAGGCATACTGCCCCCTCGTAGTCAAAGAGACGTTCTATTAGGGATCGGATTTTCCCTTTACCTATTCGACCTCTTTTACCTGGTATTTTTTCAGGAATTGGATTAAGTTTTCGTGCCTTTTCGATAATGCTAAGGTAGGATTTTCTAAATCCAAGTGTATAGTAGTAGCTCAGATTTTCTTTACCCATAAATACTGCTTTATCTCGTACTTCTTTCATTTTAAGCAGTAAATCTAGCATATCTTGAGCCCATACATGTTCATCGTGATTTTCAATTACACCTATCAGCTCTCTTAGCAAATGGGCACAACAAACAGCATGAGTTGCATGATTATACTTCCAATACGATGCCCAACAATCATGAACGGCTATCCCTTCAAAGTTTGGAAGGACACCACTTGATGTAATACCCTCATGCCCCCTTTTATATTCTACTGTAAGGTAAGTGTAATGACTGTTGGAGGCATTGTGTACCCAGCATGTTTTTCTATCAACTCTCGTTCCAGTTTCATCAAAGTGAACAATAGGAGAGGCAATAAGACGATTCTTAACCTCTTCAATAACAGAAGTAAGCTTGCTGGCACATTCAGCCACCATCTTATGAATGGTCCCTGTACTGATAGGGATGCAGAATAAGTCACTTAAGAGTTCATGGGTACGTGAAATGCTCACCATACCAACTGTGTTAAGTGCTACAGCTAAAGTTTGTAGGTTCAAACCATACTGCATTGTTGACTTGATATAATCTGGAAAAGTTCCAGCTATAATACCATGATTAAACTTAGGACACTCATAGGCAAGAACTTGGTGAAGGGTAACTTTTGTTTCAATAACAATATCTACCTCATAACGTTTGCCTTTGATGCCACAAGATGTACAACTACCAAATAGTTCACAGCCTTTACAATGCTTTGGTATATGATTAATCACAGTATCAGGTTCTTTAGTGATAGAAAAACTTGTTCCTTTATGACCCTTTTGAGCGCCTTGATTCTTTCCAGAAGATTTACGAAGGCTCTTAGATTGTGGCTTGTTGAATCCGTCCGTTGAAGGTGGTTTAGAACTATTCTTACTATTTTTGTTAAGTTGCTCTCGAAGCTTTGCATTTTCTTCTCGTTGGAGGAATAGCTCTTCTTGTTGCTTAGCAATAGTTTCAGTAAGCTTATTAATAGTGGCAGTTTGATCCCTTACTAAAGTAGTAAGTGTATCTAATTTATCGAATAACCTTTGGATAAAATCTGGTGTATACTCATTACTCAAACTGCTCACATCCCTTCAAAATAATATACTTTAAGTATAAAAGATTAAGGAGTGAAAATACCAGTTGATAACTAAATTTTTATGTTAATAACTGGCCTTAAAAATACAATTATAACCAACTATTATCCACAGTGAAATTTAGTGTGACTGAACAGTTACTAATTTTCTTTATTTTTCATCCCTTTTACTCTAAGCAAAAAAGAGTATTCTCTTT
>NZ_JAVVQU010000107.1:0-1673 GCF_036655075.1 Niameybacter sp.
GTGACTTTTGAATCGACTGGTTTAATGGTTACTATTTTATTTTCAAAGTTCATTTATTCTTATTTATCAAGCCTTCAAGGCCTGTGTCTTAGTGGCTGTGTGCCCTGCTGACTTGTATTATTATGCACCATAGACCTACATAAGTCAACACTATTTCTAAACTTTTTTCATGTTTATTTTAGTTTATTTCTTTATCCCCACAATTAATTCACTGTCCCCATTTTATCCACCGTTTTAGTTGTATTTATACACATTTTGTGGATAAATGCAACATATTTGCTAATACCTTCTCATATATTACTACAAAGCTTTTTTCTAAATAATGCTCACTATAACTAGTTTATCCCCTAGTCCTATGCTTTATTATTCTCTTATCACCCTTAGTTAATACTAAATCTCTTCCCTTCCTTATATTATATAGAAAGGAATTAAACTATGGCAATAGTAGAACTAACTTGTATGGGTTGCCCCCTATACTGTAGACTCACAACTCATTTAGATGAAAGCACACCTATTAATCTTAATGGGTACTTTTGTAAAATAGATTTCAACCCTGTTTCTCAAGAATATAATTCTCCTACAACCTTTTTAAAAGCTTCCTTACCTGTTCATCATGGAATCCTACCTCGTGTAAACGTTGAAACTCAGCAAGGTATTTTTCAAAGTTCCCTTAGTGCCTGTATCGATATCCTCAAAACACTCCAAGTACGTGCCCCTATTAATAAAGGTGATATTATCTCAAAAAGCTTAGCTCATACAAATGTTAGTCTTATCTCTACACAAACTATCCCTAGAAGAGATTAGTCTAGTCTAACCTCTTCTAGGGAATTTGCTGCAAACTACAATATACTAACAGCATCTCTTCATATCTTTAATAGTGAATACATTTTGAAAGGATTTGCGAATTAGATAGTGTTCAAGTATTCTATTATCTTGCTTTCTTATTTACCAACCTAGTTGTTTCGCTTGATTACTGAAATGAGTACTATCATTTTTATAAACAATGTGTACCGTTCCATCTACATCTTGTTCAATTTTTGTAAGAGTAGTCTGCCCCATAACTTCTTGATTTACTTCCTCATCCTTAAAGTAATACATTAAGGCCTTTAAAGTGATTCCATGAGCAACAACTAAAATATGTTTACCCTTATGCATTGCAATAATATGGTCCATTGCTTCTTTTACTCTGTCTCTTACTTGTCCTAGGTTTTCACCCTCTGGTGCTGCAAGTGTTGTATTGCCTTCCATAATAAGATTAATATCCCATTCAGGACATTCCTTACTAATCTCATCTGTTTTTCTACCCTCATATGTACCAAAACTCATTTCCATCAGTCCTTCGCAGCTTAAGATCTCTACATCTTTATCTCCTTTAAGGATTTGTGCCGTATGTAAAGCCCTTTCAATAGGACTTGTATAAATCACATCAATCGGAATATCTTTTAGACGTTTTCTAAGTTCATAAGCCTTTTCTATTCCTTCCTGAGTCAATGGAGAATTACCTCTTCCTTGTAATCTC
The DNA here is from genome assembly GCF_036655075.1 of Niameybacter sp. Classification (NCBI taxonomy): domain Bacteria; kingdom Bacillati; phylum Bacillota; class Clostridia; order Lachnospirales; family Lachnospiraceae; genus Niameybacter; species Niameybacter sp. The sequence continues at coordinate 1,520 of NZ_JAVVQU010000107.1, forward strand.
TTTTCTATATTCCATTCTGTTTGACCATGTCTAGTTAAATATAGGGTTGTCTTCATTCTCGTTGCCTCTTTCTTTAATTATAATAATCTTTGTTAACTCAAAGTCATCAACCACCACTTCAAGTGGTGGTTTGAAATTAGCCCTATAAGGGCTG